>NZ_JALJAZ010000003.1 GCF_022899245.1 Falsirhodobacter halotolerans | reverse complement strand
CCACGATCGCCGCGACGATGGCCCGGTATCCAACCAGCGGCGTGCCCGAGAACACCGGGATCAGCGTCGACAGAACCCCGGCGGCGGGCAGGAAGATGATATAGACCTCCGGATGGCCGAACAGCCAGAACAGGTGCTGCCACAGAAGCGGATCACCGCCGCGCGTCGGATCGAAGAACGGCAGGCCGAAGGCCCGCTCCGCCTCCAGGAGCAGCGAGCCGAGGATGAGCGGCGGAAAGCCCACAAGCATCATGCCCGCCACCACCAGCATGTACCAGCCGAAGATCGGCATCCGGTCCAGCGACATGCCGGGCGCGCGCAGCAGAAGGATCGACACCAGAATCTCCACCGCCGCCGACAGGGCCGAAATCTCCACGAAGGTGATCCCCAGCAGCCAGATGTCGGCGTTGATGCCGGGGCTGTAGGTGGCCGAGGACAGGGGGGCATACATGAACCATCCCGCATCCGGCGCGACCCCCAGAAGAAGTGCCATGATCAGGATCGATCCGCCCATGAGATAGCACCAGTAGCCATAGGCGGTCAGGCGCGGGAAGGCGAGATCGCGGGCCCCTAGCATCTTGGGCAGGAGGTAGATCGCCAACCCTTCGAAGAAGGGGATGGCGAACAGGAACATCATGATCGTTCCGTGCATGGTGAAGACCTGCGCATAGGTCCCCGCCTCCATGAACACGCTGTCGCGGGAGGCGAGTTGCGTGCGGATCAGCATGGCCAGCAGCCCGCCGATCGCGAAGAAGACCAGCGCGGTGATCATGAACCGCTTGCCCAGGATCGAATGGTTGACGGCGGCCAGACGGCCCCATCCGGGGGCGGTGCCCCAGATACGTTCAAGCGCGTTGTGACGTTGGATCGGGGTCATGGCTGCACCGGCCAGACATCGTGGGCGGTCACGGTGAAGGCCATGTCCTGATGCCCCACCCCGCAATATTCGGCGCAGACGCCGCCGAAATCGCCGGGCCGGTCGGCCTGCAGGACGATGGTGTTGGCATGGCCGGGAATCGCGTCGATCTTGCCGCCCAGACGGGGCACCCAGAAGCTGTGGATCACGTCGGGACTTGTCACCACGATCTCCACCTCCTGCCCGGCGGGCATGTGCATCTGGTTCACGGTCGGTGGCATGTCCGTATCGGGATAGGAAAAGCGCCATTCCCACATTACGGCCTCCGCCTCGATCCTGATGGGGGCGGTGCCGCCAAGGGCGCGTTCCCCCTGCCACAATGCGACACCGGTCAGGATCAGGATTACCGGCAGGGGAAAGGCGATGCCGCCGCCAAGGATCCACCACTGCGCCGGCACGCGCTGCCCGCTGCCCGGGCGCAGCCACAGCCACAGGAACAGGGCCATCATCCCCACGAAGATCGCGACCGACCCCCACAGCATCACCCACCACAATGTGGAAATCCCTTGCGCCACCGGCCCTGCCGGATGAAGGGTGGACAGATCGCGCGCGCAGCCTGCGACACCAAGAAGCGGGAACCCGACCATGGCGGTGAACCTTCCTGCCCCGACACAGTTTTTCAGAACGGATTTGGCATGGCGGTTGAGACAGAGAACGAAACGCATGAGAGCGAGAACAACCCCGTCATCGCCAAGGTGGAGGAGATGGAGACCCAATCCGCCGTCGCGGTCGCCGGTCATCCGCTTCATGCGATGGCCGTCCATTTTCCGATTGCGCTGGTGATCTGCACGTTGGGCATCGACATCCTGTATTGGTGGGGGGGGGATCCGTTCTGGGTGCGGGTCAGCGTATGGTCGTCCGGCCTGGCGTTCGTGGCCGGGGTGGGTGCCGCACTTGTGGGCACGGTGGAGCTGCTGGCCGTGCCCGGCATCCGCGCGCGGGCGGCCAGTTGGGCACATGCGATCGCGGGCATGGTGCTTGTGGCCATCGCGGGGGCCAATTGGGGCCTGCGGCTGACCAGCCCGGATGCGATCCTTCCGCATGGGCTGGTGCTGTCGGTGCTGGGGGGCATCATGACGGGCATCGCGGGCTGGCACGGGGGAAAACTGATTTTCGATCATGGCATCGGCCTCATGATCTCGCCCAAGGATTGAGGGGGGCAATGATTTCCTGCAGCGCGCCGGGACGGAACCATCCGTCCTGCAGGCCGGGAAAGACCGGCTTGGCCAGCACCAGCCAGAGGATCGACAGGATCACCACCGAGGCCAGACCCGTGGCCACGACGAAGCGGGCGGGGCGATACGTTTCCCCCTCACGGAACAGGCGAATGACCACGAGGCCGGTCAGGACATGCAGGAACGCCAGCGCGCCCACGAAGGCCAGTTTGGCCGCGAACCAGGGCTGATAGACCTGTTCGGTGAAGATCAGCGCCGTCCCCGAGGCGACCGCCACGAAGGCACAGGGGGAGACGAGGACGATATAAGCCGCCCGCACGATGCGCTGCAGCCGGTGCAGGGCCGGACCGGACAGCGTCTTGCGCTGCACATAAAGCGACGGCAGGCTGATCAGCCCCGCACACCACACGGCGATCGCCGCGATGTGCACCACCTTCAGAAGCTCGCTCATGCGACCTTCCGGGGCAGGACGGCGTCGCACAGTCGCCACAATGCGAACCCGAGATACGGAAAGGCGGCGGGCACCCACATCAGAAGACCGGCCAATTGCTGATCCTCGATCGGGGACAGGCCGAAGGCGTCGGTGGTCAGGAAATGAACCTCGAACAGGGGGCGGTTGGCAAAGGTCAGGATAGCGCCCAGCATCCCCATCTGCACCAGCGTGGCCAGCGCGGCGATGATCGACGCCGCACCCCGGTCATCGGCCATCATCGCCGACCAGAGCCAGATCGCCGTGCCGAGCAGCGACGCCTCCATCAGCCAGTAGATCGCGTTGCTTTGCAGTGCCATCTGATAGGGGGCGGGCATGTGCCACAGCCAGACGGCCGCCAGATGGAACAGGACCGCCGCGCCGATCGCCTGAGCGGTCAGGCCCAGGCCCCGGACGATCAGTGGGGCGGCCACCGCGATGATCAGGACGTGGTGCAGGACACGGGCGGAAAACAATGCGGTGGACAGTGCGCAGAGGGGCGACACGAAGGCCACCGCCAGCACGGCGATCCCCATAAGGCCCGACATGCGCGCGATGTTCCGGTGCCAGACAAGGGCGGCGGCGGCACAGAGGGCGAGAATGACGACAGGGTCCAGATTCCACGCGGCCCAAAGCTCGTCCGCCACTGGGGCGGGGCCACAGTAAGGCACCGTCGTCTGGTCCATCCTATCCCTCGTCAGATCATCACTGATGCCAATGCCGTGAAATGTCGCGCGGTTCCCGAAGGATCATGTGGCGGAACGTCGCGGCGCGGATCACCAGCGGCAGGTGGACATCTGCGTGCGATACCGCTCGGACCGCGCCTCGACCCGGCGGGCCACGGCGATCAACCACGGCTTCTTGTTGTAGGACCCGCGGGAATACCCCCGCCGCCCTTCGTGATAGGCGAGATACTGGTTCGTCGCGTCATGCCGCGCAATGCCCAGTTGGCGCGAGGTTCCTGCCATGTACCAGCCCATGAAGTCCGTCGCGTCGCCGATATGGGTGCGGCGGGACATCATCCCCCCTTCCTGCGCGACATAGTCGCCCCAGGTGCCGTCGATGGCCTGCGCATATCCATAGGCGCTGGTCACGCGCCCGCGCGGAATGAACCCCAGAAGATAGCGGCGCGGCGGGCGGGCGTTGCCGACGAAACTGGATTCCTGATAGATGGTGGCGAGTTGCAGATGCGCGGGAATGCCCCATTTGCGTTCCGCCGCACGGATGGCGCGGGCGTAATCGGGCCGTTCGCGCAGCATCGCGCAGGCGTTTTCGGTGTTGCGCGGCGGTGTGCTGTCGCTTGAACACGCCGAAAGGACCAGCGCCAGAAGCGCCATCTGCAAAAACCTGATCACTGCCCACCTCGTCTTCTTTTTTCCCAGCCTAAGCCGAGTCGGGTCATGGGGAAAGGGCGCATCCGCGCATCGGCGGGAAAGCCGTCAGGGCCGCGCGGTGCTGCCGCGCAGAACCAGATCGACGGGCAGGACGGTTTCCGGCGCGACCTCGTCCCCGTCCAGCAGCGCCAGAAGGGTGCGCGCGGCGACGGCCCCCAGATTGTCGCGCTGCTGTCGGATGGAGGTCAGGGCGGGCGAGACATGGGCGGACATGGCGATATCGTCGAACCCGATGATCGAGATGTCGTCGGGCACCCGCAGCCCTCCCTCCTGCAACGCCCCCATAAGCCCGCAGGCCATTTCATCGTTGTGGCACAGGACGGCGGTCGGACGCGTGGGCATCGCCAGAATCGCCGTGGCGGCGGCCTGGCCCGAGGCGAGCGTGAAATCCCCTTCGATCCGCAGGGCGGGATCGGGCGCCACGCCCGCATCGGCCAGGGCGGCCATCGCCGCCGCGTGGCGGGCCACGGTCAGCGGATTGCCAGACGGGCCGGTCAGATGCAAAATGCGCCGGTGCCCCAGATCGACAAGATGGCGCGCGGCCATCGCACTGCCCGCCTGATTGTCGGCGATGACACGCGGGATCGTCAGCCCCTCGATCCATTCGCATGCCAGAACCACGGGCGGGCAGGCCGCCCGCGTCAGGACCGAGGCGGGGATCGACCCGTCCAGCACGATCAGCCCGTCCGTCCGTGACCGGTGGGCGAATTCCACCAGCATGTCGGGCGCATCGGGATCGGCGGTGGTGTCGGCCACCAGAAGGCTCAGCCCCCTGCCCCGCAATTCGGAATTGATGCCCGCCAGAATGGCCGCGAAGAAGGGGTTGGCGAGGTTTGGAACCAAAGCGAGGATGCAGCCCGTTCGCTGCCGCCGCAAATTTCGCGCGGCCATGTTGATGGTATAGCCCGTCTGTTCCACCGCGCGCAGCACCAGATCGCGCGTGGCTTCGGACACGAGGTCGGGCCGGGACAGGGTGCGACTGACCGTCGCGGTCGACACGTTCGCCAACTCTGCAACGTCGCGCACCCGTGGGGTATGGTTCTTTGTCATGACCGCCCTTTCGCACGGGGATGGCATCGCGTGAAACGCGACGCTTGTAAAGCGAAGGCGAGTGTGCAACGCTTTCTGCAACCGATTACATGGGGAGTGTGTCGGCCAAGGGAGAATTCTATGCGCACCATGAAAGGCCCAGGGCTTTTTCTGGCCCAGTTCGCGGGGAATGCCCCGCCGTTCGACACATGGGATGGAATCACCGCCTGGGCGGCGGGCTGCGGATATGCGGGTGTGCAGGTGCCCAGCGGGGATGACCGTCTGATCGACCTTGATCTGGCCGTGGGGTCGGACGCGTATCGCGACGATCTGTTGGGGCGGGCGGGCGGTGTGGTGGTGACCGAACTGTCCAGTCACATTCAGGGCCAGTTGGTGGCCGTTCACCCCGCCTATGATGCGATTTTCGACGGATTTGCGCCTGCGGCCGTGCGCGGAAACCCCGCCGCGCGGACAGAGTGGGCGGTGGATCAGGTGAAAAAGACGCTGACCGCATCCGCCCGGATGGGTCTGACGGCAATGGCGACGTTTTCGGGGGCGCTGGCCTGGCCCTATGTCTATCCTTGGCCACAGCGCCCTCCGGGCCTGATCGAGGACGCGTTCGACGAACTGGCCCGCCGCTGGCGCCCCATTCTGGACCATGCCGAGGACTGCGGCGTGGACGTGTGTTTCGAGATCCATCCGGGCGAGGATCTGCATGACGGCATCAGTTTCGAGATGTTCCTGGACCGCGTGGGGCAGCATCCGCGGGCGAAAATGCTTTACGATCCGTCGCATTACGTCTTGCAGGGGCTGGATTACCTAGCAAACCTCGACATCTATGCCGAACGGATCGGGATGTTCCATGTGAAGGATGCCGAATTCAACCCCACGGGCCGTCAGGGCGTCTATGGCGGCTATCAGTCGTGGGTGGACCGTGCGGGACGTTTCCGCTCGCCCGGCGACGGGCAGGTGGATTTCGGGGCGGTGTTCTCCAAACTGACCGCGCAGGGGTTTGACGGCTGGGCCGTCGTCGAATGGGAATGCGCCCTGAAGCACCCCGAGGATGGCGCGCGCGAAGGGGCGCGGTTCGTGAAGGATCACATCATCCGCGTGACCGACCGCGCCTTTGACGATTTCGCCGCCGTCGGCACCGACACTGCCGCGAACCGCAAGATGCTGGGGATCGGGGAATGAGGCCGCTGCGTCTTGGGATGGTGGGCGGTGGCACCGGGGCCTTCATCGGGGCCGTGCACCGGATTGCCGCGCGGATGGACGGGCGGTTCGATCTGGTGGCGGGGACGCTGTCGTCGGACGCGGGCCGGGCGCGGACCTCCGGTCTGGAGTTGGGGCTGGCCGAAGACCGCATCTATACCAATTTCGCGCAGATGGCCGAGGCGGAGGCCGCGCGGGCGGACGGGATCGAGGTGGTGTCCATCGTCACGCCGAACCATCTTCACGCGGCGGCGGCGATCCCGTTCCTGAAGGCGGGCATCCATGTCATCTGCGACAAGCCGCTGACGGCGACGATGGCGGACGCGCAGGCCTTGGCCGATGTGGCGCGGACCTCACCTGCGCGGTTTCTGCTGACCCACACCTATTCCGGGTATGCGATGGTGCGGCAGGCCCGCGCGATGGTGGCGGCGGGTGCCGTGGGCCGCATTCGCGTGGTGCAGGTCGAATATGCGCAGGACTGGCTGACCGAAGACAGCACCTCGGCGCAGGCGATGTGGCGGGTGGATCCGGACAAGGCGGGCGGCGGGGCGGTGGGCGACATCGGCAGCCATGCCTGGCATCTTCTGCGCTTTGTCACCGGCCTGCGGATCACGGAACTGGCGGCGGACATGTCGTCCATGGTGCCGGGGCGGCGGGTGGATGACAACGTGCAGGCCATGTTGCGGCTGGAAGGCGGGGCGCGGGGCGCGCTTTGGGCCAGCCAGGTCGCGCCGGGCCACGACAATACCGTCCGTATCCGCGTGTTTGGCGACAAGGGCGGGCTGGACTGGACCCATGACGACCCCGGCCACCTGTGGTTCACGCCCTTCGGGTCGCCGCGCCAGCGGTTGGTGCAGAACGGGCCCGGCGCGGTTCAGGCGGCGACGCAGGTTTCCCGCGTGCCGGCGGGGCATCCGGAAGGGTATCTGGAAGCCTTCGCCAACCTCTATGCCGAGGCCGCGCGCCTGATCCGCACGGGCGAGGGCGACGTGCCCGGATTGCAGGACGGGTTGGACGGGATGGCCTTCATCGCCGCCTGCCAGCGATCCTCGGCGGCCAATGGCGCGTGGGTGACGCCATGACCGTGCTGTCCTTGCAGGATGTCAGCCGCGCCTTCGGCCCCGTCACCGTCCTGCACGGCATCGACCTAGACCTGCACGCGGGCGAGGTTCACGCCCTGATCGGCGAAAATGGTGCGGGCAAGTCGACCACGATGAAGATCCTGTCGGGTTTTCTGGCGCCCACCACGGGCGAGGTGCGTCTGGACGGTGCCCCGGCCCCCTTCCGCACCCCGGCCGAGGCCGAGGCGGCGGGGATCGTGATGATCCATCAGGAATTCAATCTGGCCGCCCATCTGAGCGTGACCGAGAACGTCTTTCTGGGCCGCGAAATGCGCAAGGGACCGTTTCTGGACCATGCGGGGATGCGCGCGGCCACGGTGGCGTTGCTGGACCGGCTGCAATGCCGCGCCGATCCCGACGCGCGGATCGCCGACATCTCGGTCCCCGACCGCCAGATGGTGGAAATTGCCAAGGCCCTGTCGCGCCGCGCCCGCGTGCTGATCATGGATGAACCGACCGCCGTCCTGACCGACCGGGAAACCGAGGTGCTGTTCGAACAGGTGACACGGCTGAAGGCCGAAGGGGTCGCGATCCTTTATACCTCGCACAAACTGGGCGAGGTGCGGCGGCTGGCGGACCGCGTGACGGTGCTGCGCGACGGGCGGCGGGTGCAGTCCGGTCCCGCGCAGGGTATGACCGAGGACAGGATGGCCACCGCCATGGTCGGCCGCGATCTGGAGGATCTGTTTCCCGCCAAGCGGGCGGCCCATGGCGAGGTCGTCCTGTCGGCCCGCGACATTCATGTTCCGCGTTTCGTGACCGGCGCGGGGTTCGACCTGCATCGGGGCGAGATTCTGGGGCTAGCGGGGCTGGTCGGCGCCGGACGGACCGAGTTGATGGAGGCGATCGCCGGGCTTCGCGCCCGCGACGGTGCGGTGACGGTGGCGAACCGTCCCCTGCCCCCGAACGATCCGCAGGCCGCGCTGGCGGCGGGCCTCGTCTATCTGACCGAGGACCGGAAGGACCGCGGGCTGCTGCTGGACAAACCCCTGCGCGAAAACCTGACCCTGCTGGCGCTGCGTCGGTTCTCCGGCCTGACGATCCGTGGCCGGGCCGAGGACGAGGCCCTGACCCGGGCGATCGCCGATTGGGACATCCGCGTGCCGCATCGCGCGGTTCTGGCGGGCAACCTGTCGGGCGGGAACCAGCAGAAGCTGCTTCTGGCCAAGACCATGCTGGTGGACCCCGGGATCGTCATCATCGACGAACCGACCCGCGGGATCGACATCGGCACGAAACAGCAGATCTATCGCTTCATCCACCGCATCGCGGCGGAGGGGGTGAGCGTCATCGTCATCTCCTCCGAGCTGCCCGAGGTGATCGGGTTGTGCGATCGCGTGCTGGTCATGCGCCAGGGCCGCATCGCCGGGCAGGTGACGGGGCAAGACGTGAACGAGAAAACCATCGTGCGCCTTGCGATGGGCCTTGAGGGAGAGATGGCATGACCGAAACCGACACCCGCAAGGCCCCGCCCCGCCGCACGATCAACCTTCATGCCGTGGGACCCTTGATCGCACTGGTCGTGCTGGTGCTGATCGGCATGGGACTGAACGACAACTTCCTCAGCTATGCCAACATCACCAATGTCCTGGCGCGGTCGGCCTTCATCGGCATCATCGCGGTGGGGATGACCTTCGTCATCACCGCCGGCGGGTTGGACCTGTCGGTCGGGTCGATGGCGGCCTTCGTGGCGGGGGTGATGATCATGGCGATGAACGCCCTGCTGCCGATCATGGGCGGCGGGATCGGGGTCATTCTGGTCGGCATCCTTGTCGGGCTGGTCACGGGCCTGTTCGGCGGGCTGGTGAACGGCCTTCTGATCACCCGCGCGCGGATCGAGGCGTTCATCGTCACGCTGGGCACGATGGGGATCTACCGCTCGCTCATCACCTGGCTGGCGGATGGGGGAACGTTGTCCCTGAACTACGAGCTGTCGGAGGTTTATCGCCCCGTCTATTACGGCACGGTTCTGGGGGTCAGCTGGCCGATCATCGTCTTTGCCCTTGTGGCCATCGGGGGGGAGGTCGTGATGCGCCACACCCCGTTCGGGCGGCATTGCGCGGCCATCGGTTCGAACGAGCAGGTCGCCCGGTATTCCGCCGTGAACGTGCTTCGGGTGCGGGCGCTGACGTATGTGCTGCTGGGTCTGTTGGTGGGGGTGGCGACGGTCATGTATGTGCCGCGCCTCGGGTCCGCTTCGGCCACGACGGGGGTGTTGTGGGAGCTGGAGGCGATTGCCGCGGTCATCATCGGCGGCACCATGCTGAAGGGCGGCTCGGGCCGGGTCTGGGGCACCGTGGTCGGGGTGCTGATCCTGGGCCTGATCGGCAACATCCTGAACCTGACGGACCTTGTGTCGCCTTATCTGAACGGGGCGATTCAGGGCATCATCATCATTCTGGCGGTTGTTCTGCAACGCGAACGCCGTCTTGGGCACTGACTGTCATCAGGGAGGACATCATGACGGGACGTATCACGCTGACCACGGCCGCACTTTTGGCCGTGGCCTTGCCCGCAGGGGCGGAAACCATCGGCATCTCCATCCCCGCCGCCACGCACGGCTGGGCCGGGGGCCTGAACTATCACGCGCAGGCCACGGTGGAGCGGTTGTCGGAGGCCCATCCCGATCTGGAATTCGTGCTGACCACCGCCTCCGACCCGTCAAAGCAGGTGTCGGACATCGAGGACATGGTCGCCACCCGCAATATCGACGCGCTGGTCATCCTGCCGTTCGAGAGCGAGCCGCTGACCGCGCCCGTCGCGCGGGTCAAGGACGCGGGCACCTTCGTGACGGTGGTGGATCGCGGCCTGTCGCAGGACGGGATCGAGGATCTGTATGTCGCTGGTGACAACGAGGGCTTCGGGCGCGTGGCGGGCGAATATTTCGCCGACAACCTTGAGGAGGGCGACAAGATCGTGGTGCTGCGGGGCATCGCCTCCACCGTCGACAACGAGCGGGTGGAGGCGTTCAACGCCGCCATCGAAGGGTCCGGCATCGAGGTGCTGGCGATGGAGCACGGCAACTGGAACCGCGACACATCCTTTACCGTCATGCAGGATTACCTGTCGCGTTTTCCCGAGATCGACGCCGTCTGGGCGGCGGATGACGACATGGCGACCGGCGCGTTGCAGGCCATCGACCAAGCCGGCCGTTCGGACGAGATGTGGGTCGTGGGCGGTGCCGGGATGAAAGAGATCGTGGCGCGCATCCGCGATGCCGATCCGATGCTGCCGGTGGACGTGACCTATCCCCCCGCGATGATCGCGACGGCGATCGAGCTGACGGCGATGCGCTTCACCTCGCCCGCGCCGGTGACGGGGCGGTTCATCATCGGGTCGGAACTGATCACGCCCGACAACGCCGCATCCTATTATTTCGAAGACAGCCCGTTCTGAGGCCCTGAGCCGCCCTGCCCCTTCGGGCGGGGCGGCGTCATCGATGGTATCCCGGAAGGGCCAGCCCTTTCCATATGGCCATGGCCCGCAAACCGAACCCCAACGCCGCCGCGCCGATCGCCGCGATCGGGGTGGGCAGGCCAAGCGTGGCGAGGAGCACGAAGCTTCCCGATGCCGCCGCGGCGGCCGTCACATAGATCTCGGGCCGGATGATGATGGAGGGCACCCCCGCCATGACATCCCGGATCACCCCGCCCATGCAGGCCGTGAACACCCCCATGATCACGGCCGGCAGCGGCGGGATGCCATAGACCATGGCTTTGGCCGCGCCATAGACGGCATAGGCGGACAGCCCCACCGCGTCGAACCAGTCCACCGCCCGTTCCACCCAGAACCGCCGGGGCGTGAACCACACGATCAGCGCCACCACGATGCAGGCCGTGATCCAGACGGAATTGTGGACCCAGAACACCGGCGCCCCGATCAGAAGATCGCGCAGGGTGCCGCCCCCCACGCCGGTGATCGCGGCAAAGAAGATGAGCGTCACCATCGTCTGGCCCGCCCGTGCCGCCGCCAGCGCGCCCGACATCGCAAAGACCGAGATGCCCGCGACATCCAGCCATGGCAGGACGGAGTGCGTCAGGGATTGGATCGTGTCCGGGGTCATTGGGCGATCTCCTTGGGGAGGAGATAGGCGTGGCACCGGGGGGGATGCAACCAGCCTTTGCGGCGGGATCTGGATTTGATAGATCGGAGAGGAATGCGGCGGGGGAGGATGCCATGATCGTCATCGAAGGATACGGATATCGCGTGGGCGTGTCGGCCGAACAGGGGGGAACCATTCTGTTTGCCGAGGGCACCGTCGGCGGGCGATCTCTGCCGATATTCGTGCCGTTGGAGACGCCGGAGGTTTCCAAGAACGGCGGCTGTTTCGTGATGGCGCCGTTCACCAACCGGATCGTCGGCGGGCGGTTCACCTTTGACGGGCAGGACCACGTTTTCCCCATGAACCGTCCGGCGCAGGATGTGGCGATCCACGGGTTCTCGCGCGATCGGGCCTGGCGGGTGGCGGCGCAGACGTCCGAACGCGTGATCCTTGAAGATGATGTGCGGCAGGAGGGGGTGCCGTGGTCCTATGCCATCCGGCAGGAGATTGCCGTGACGGAGGGGGGGCTGGAGGTCACCTTGGCGTTGCGCAACCTCGGCCCCGACCGCCTGCCCTTCGGCCTTGGCTTGCATCCGTGGTTTCCGCGCCGGGACAGGACCGTGCTGACCCTTCCGGCGGAGGGGAGGTTCAGTCTGGACGACCGCGCCCTGCCCTGCCTTCCTTTTCGGCCGCAGACGCCGGACGAACGGCATCGGTCGGCCGAGGATTGGATCGGCGTGGATGAGGCCATGGTTGACGCCGATGCCGCCACGATCGTCTGGCCCGATCAAGGGGCCCGGCTGGAGATGTCTGCCTCGGGCGCATTCCGGCATATGCACCTGTTCGTGCCCGCCGCGCGCGAGGTGTTCTGCATCGAGCCGGTGAGCCACCTGCCAGACGCGGTGAACCGGCCGGAGGTGGCGCGAAAGGGGGCGATGACCCCCCTTGCCCCGAACGAGACGATGCAAGGCACCGCCACCTTCCGCCTTCACGACATATGACAAGGCCGGGCGTGCGCCCGGCCCAATCTTATTTCGCCGTCACCTCGGTATCGTCCGTGACCGAGATGGCATTCACGTCGCTGTCGGTTTGCAGCGCCTTGCGCACACCGGCCTCGTAATCCGGGTGCACTCGCTTCAGCACCGCCAGCCAGCGTTCCTTCACCCCATCCGAGCACGGACCCATCGCCGCGCCGAAGTTGCTGAACAGCCGTTCCTTTTCATCCTGCGGCAGCAGGTTGAACAAGGCGCGCGGCTGGACGTAATCGGCGTCCTTGTCTTCCTGGACATACCGGTCGGCATCACCCGAGATTTTCAGCGGCGGCTCTTTCACCTCGGGGTCGGCGGTTGGGCCGTTCCACTGGTTGGGTTCGTAATAGGCGTCGGGATTGCCGAAATCGTTTGTGAAGAAGCGCATCGAACCATCCTTGTGGTAATGGTTCACCGGCGCGTTCTTGGCGGCGTTGGCGGGCAGCGCCTCATAATGCGTGCCAAGGCGATAACGGTGCGCATCGGCATAGGCGAAGACGCGCGCCTGCAGCATCTTGTCGGGCGAGAAGCCGATGCCCGGCACGATGTTGGACGGCGAATAGGCGGCGTTTTCCACGAAGACGAAGTAATTCTCGGGGTTGCGGTTCAGCTCCATCTCGCCCACCTCGATCAACGGATAGTCGGCATGGGGCCAGACCTTCGTCAGATCGAAGGGATTGTAGGGAACCTTGAGCGCGTCTTCCTCCGGCATCGCCTGGATGCACAATTTCCATTTGGGGAAATTGCCCTCGTCGATCGCGTTGTAGAGGTCCTCCTGATAGCTTTCGCGCGTCTTGCCGATCAGGTTTTCCGCCTCGGCATTGGTGTAGTTCTTGATCGGCTGCTGCGAGCGCCAGTGGAACTTCACCCAGTGCCGCACACCGTCCTTGTTCCAGACGCTGAACGTGTGGCTGCCATAACCATGCATGTGCATCGGGTTTACAGGAATGCCGCGGTCGGACATCAGGATCGTCACCTGATGGACCGATTCCGGGTGGGCCGACCAGAAGTCGAACATCGCCTCCGGGCTGCGCAGGTTGGTCTTGGGGTGGCGTTTCTGGGTGCGGATGAAATCGGGAAACTTGTAACCGTCCCGCACGAAGAAGATCGGGGTGTTGTTGCCGACCAGATCCCAATTCCCCTCCTCGGTATAGAACTTGACCGAGAACCCGCGCACGTCGCGTTCGGCATCCGCCGCGCCCAGTTCCCCTGCAACGGTGGAAAACCGCGACAGGATTTCGGTTTTCTTGCCCACGGTGTCGAACACCTTGGCGCGGGACAGATGCGTGATGTCGTTCGTGACGGTGAATGTGCCGAACGCGCCCCATCCCTTGGCGTGCACCACACGCTCGGGAATACGCTCACGGTTCTGATGGGCCAGCTTTTCGATCAGCTGGTAATCCTGCAGCAGCGCGGGGCCACGTTCGCCGGCGGTCTGGGTCGTGTTGTTGCTGGGAACCGGCGCGCCGCCGGTGGTGGTCAGGCGGGGGGTCTTGTCGGTCATGGCTTCCTCCTCGGGTGGCATGCTGCGCAGTATGTAGGGCGCAAGGCATAAGTGGAAATCCGATTTACTTGGATCGTCCATCAGGTATTCTGATGACATGGCGCTGACGTTGAAACACCTGGGATACTTTCTGGCCCTGTCGCGCGAGCGGCATTTCGGGCGCGCGGCCGATGTGGCGAACGTGACCCAGCCCGCGCTGTCGATGCAGATCCGTGATCTGGAGGACCGGCTGGGCTGCGCCCTGATCGAACGGGGCCGCGAAATCCGCCTGACCCCGGCCGGGCGCAGCGTGGCGGAGCGGGCTGCCCGCATTCTGGCCGAGGTCGCCGATATCGAGGCGATGGCCCGGCGAAAGACCCTTGGTGGGCGCATCAATGTCGGCTTCATTCCGACGGTCGCCCCTTATATCCTGCCGCATCTGCTGCCCAAGCTGACCTTGGAGCTGGGGGTGCACGAGGCGCAGACCCATGCCTTGCTGACAAAGCTGGCCGATGGCTCGCTGGACGCCGCCGTCATCGCCACCCCCCCTCCCCCGGGGTTGCATGGCCGCCCGCTGTTCGAGGATCGGTTTCTGCTGGCTGGAAACCGCCGTCGGATGGCTGGGCTTTCCGCCCGGATCGAGGCGTTGCGTCCGGCGCATCTGGACCCCGACCACCTTTTGCTGCTGGATGAGGGGCATTGTCTGGCCGATCAGGCGCTGGCGGTATGCGGGCTGGGCCGCGAAGAGTCGCGCCTGGCCTTGGGCGCCTCATCGTTGAGCACGTTGTCGGGGCTGGTGGCACAGGGGATGGGGTTGACGTTCCTGCCCGAAATCTCGATCGCGGTCGAAACGGCGGCGCAGCCCGCCATTCGCCTGGCGCGGTTCGCCGATCCGCAACCCTCACGTCAGATCATGTTGGTCGGGACGCCACTGGCCGCGACCGAGGGCTGGTTCGATGACCTGTCTGCGGCACTTCAGGCGGCGGCGCAGACGATCAGCGCGATGCCACGCGTTGCGCTGCCGGACGATAGATGAACCCGTAGGCCGGATTGACGCGACCGAAGCTGTTGGCGTTTTCCACCCGCACCTGCGACCAGGTGTTGTCGCCCGACACGTCCACGACCACATCGGTTGTGATGCGGTTGCGGGTCCAGTTGGCCTGCACCACGCGAATGGTGCGCGCGTCGATCACCTCGGACACGACCGCGACATGGCCCATGGGCATGTGGTTGGAGGACCGGAAATTCAACACCGCGCCGGCGATCGGTGTCTGACCACGGGGATAGACGTTCGCCGCCTGGTTCCACCAGGTGGAGGCGTTGCCCTTGATCTCGATTCCCGAGACTTCGCGCGCGAAGGGCACGCACCAGATGCGACGCTTGCCTCCCACCACGCGAATGGCATCCTGCGTGGCCTGCGCCATGTCGGTCGGCGACACATATGCCACCTGCACCGTATTGGCACCACCTGCCGCCATGGTCTGACCGCCAAAGCAAACCATGGTCGCCAGCGCCGCCAAAGCGCCCAGAACGCGTTTCCCGATCATGATAAGTCCCCTGCCGTTTGGACTGGAAACTCCGGCAAATCGCCCTATCCGGCAATACGCGGGACTTCGCGCACGCGAGAATTCGCCTATCGACGACGAGGTTGGGAACCAAACCGGGATTCGCGACAGACCGATGCGTCCTTGCCTTAATCCGCCCGTGCCCGTATTCCGCCCTGCTTTCAACAGGAAGACTGTCATGCCCGCCCGCACCCTTGCCGTGGACTTCGGCACGTCCAACACCGCCGCCGCATTTCTGGATGGGGGAACCGTCCGCCGCCTGATGATCGAGGACGGCGCCGAAACGCTGCCGACCGCCGTCTTTTTTCCGGCAGACCAAGGCGGGATGGAGATCGGACATCAGGCGACCCGCGCGCTGATTGGCGGCGAGGACGGGCGGTATATGCGCGCGCTCAAAAGTGTTCTGGGGACGGCCCTGTTTCGCGAACCGCGCATGATCGGCGGCAAAAGGCGGACATTGGCCCAGATCGTCACGGCGTTTCTGGTGACACTGAAGGCACGGGCCGAGGCGCAGGCCGGTGTGCCGTTCGACCATGTCCTGTCCGGCCGCCCCGTGCATTTCCATTCCGCCGACCCCGTCCGCGAGGCGCAGGCCGAGGTTGATCTGCGGGAATGCTATTCTGCGGCGGGTTTCGAACGCATCGGCTTTCTTTACGAGCCTGAGGCCGCCGCCTATGCCACCCATGGCCTTGGTCCCGCGGGGGGCGTGGGGCTCATCGTGGACATCGGGGGTGGCACCTCGGACTTCACCGTGTTTGAAGCGGCCTCCCCGCGTCCGCACATTCTGGCCAGCCACGGGATACGTTTGGGGGGGACGGATTTCGATCATGCCATCTCGCTTTCGCATGTGATGCCGCATCTGGGTTTTGGAAGCCAGTTGCGCCGCAGTCTGGGGGACGGTCTCCTTCCCGTGCCGAACGCGATTTTCACGGAACTGGCGACATGGTCGAAAATCCCCTTCGTCTATACCCCCGACACGCGCCGCAGTGTTGTCGACATGCGGCGGCACGCGGTGGAGCCGGAGCGTCTGGCCCGATTGGAGACCGTGGTCACGGACCAGCTTGGCCACGAACTGGCTTTCGCGACCGAGGCCGGAAAAATCGCGGCCAATCGGGGGGAAGCGGGGGCGCGGATCGACATGGGATGCGTCGAACCCCGCCTTTCGGTCGAGATAGATACAGCCTCGTTGGACAGCGCGATGGCGGGTTTCGGCCCGCGCCTGCGGGCGGCCATGGTGGAGACGCTGCACATGGCGGAGGTGTCGCCCGAACGCGTGGGGGCGGTGATCTTTGTGGGCGGTGCCAGTGCCATGGCGCTGGTCGGGGCGGAAGCCGCGGCGCTGTTCCCCCGCGCCACGCAGCATCGGTCGGATGCCTTTACCGCGATCATCGATGGCTTGGCCCTGGCCACGGGGCACCCGGAGGGGTCGCGGCCATCCGCCACATGACGAAAATCGGAACATCGACCTTGTCTTCGTGTTGGTTTGGAGACCACGAGGAGGATACCAATGTTTCACAAATCGATTATCGCCACCGCCCTGATCGCCGTTCCGGGCCTTGTCGCGGCACAGGACGGCCCTTTTACCTTGGGCGATCTGCCCTACCCCAAGGACGCGTTGGCCCCGGTCATCAGTGCCGATACGATGGAACTGCACCATGACAAGCACCATCAGGCCTATGTCACCAATCTGAACAAAGCGATGGCCGACGGGGATGCGCCTGAAGGAACCTCGCTGGAGGATTTGGTAGCGAATGCCGGAATCTATCCCGATGCGATCCGCAACAACGCGGGGGGTCATTGGAACCATACCTTCTTCTGGGAAAGCATGGCCCCAGAGGGCGAGCGTGGTGAGATGTCGTCGGACTTGGCGGACGCGATCACCGCCGCCTTTGGATCGGAGGAGGAGTTCCGGACGGCCTTCGAGGACGCCGGAGCGGGTCAGTTCGGTTCGGGCTGGGTCTGGCTGATTGTCAATGAAGGGGACGAACTGGAAATCACCTCCACCCCCAATCAAGACAACCCCCTGATGGATGTCGCCGAAACCCCGGGCACCCCGCTTTTGGGCAATGACGTGTGGGAACACGCCTATTACCTGACCTACAACAACCGTCGCCCGGACTATCTTGGCGCATGGTGGGACGTTGTGGATTGGTCCGAAGTTTCCGACCGTTACAACGCCGCCATGGCGGAATAAACTGCGTGTTCGGCGCGTGGCACGGTTCCGATCGGGATTCGTGCCACGTGGGCGCACATTGCCGAGGCCTGTCGCACGTCTGGTGAAAGGTCCGGCATCAGACGAGTTTTCCATGCGGCACTTTGGCAGGTGAAAGCCGCTCGCCATTGGAACACCTATCCAAAGGTCGTGAGGAACGGTAAGCCGTGTAGACCGATCTCATTGCTTTCCTGGGAAATTTTCAAGACGTCAGGGATGGCTCACATTCTGGCAGCGGTGTGGAGGAACCTCGTCATGATGGCGCGTCCGCTCTGGAATAAACCTTTGACATAACGCTTATGCATCGGATTTCTCTGCATTTTATTGGTTATCGGGGCCGGTCGCGTTCTCAGAGGCTGCCCGGTGCCGAGCCGCCATGCCAACATGCAAATGGATAGGTCACTGACGTCGTCATCCGGGCACAATCCATAAAGATAATGCGCACTCTATGACCCATTCTGCGGTCGAAAGCCGCGTTGGATGCGGACATGCCGGCGGTGAATTGGAGACGAAACTTTTTCCTATGACAGGAGGGGTATGGACGTGCACCGGTTACAAGAGCGCCTGTTCTGTTTATGTTCTTTTTATTTCTGGGCTTTCGCGGGACATTGCGTTGGTCGCGTCCACGATACTCGAGGCGCATGGGTGAGACAGGAAGCCTGATCCCCCTGCCTTCAGCCATTGTCACGGCTGATTCATGATACGCTGAAGCTCGCGCACCGCCGCCTTGGCCGTGATCTCGTCAAGATCGGCCCCTTGAAGGCGGATAAACCATCCGCTCTGATCATGCCCAAGCTCGAGGTCGACGCGCCGCTTTGCAACGGTTGAGTCTCGGGTCTTGACGGATGGGCGACCGCCCCTTTCAGGACGTATTGCAGCCGGTCCGAACGAAGCAAGCGCCATGTCCAGCACCTCCCATTCTGTTGCGGGGTCAGCGGGAGATGCGTCCGCCAAGGCCTTGCGCAGCGCCCCTTCCCGTCCGTCCCGCAATGCTGCCGCCAGTTTCAGTCCGTCTTTTTCCCGGAGGGAGTCGGGAAAAAGCAGCATATCCCCCAACTCCTCAAAAATAGTTGCGAAAGACCTGATTTTGGATCGTTTCCCCTTTGAGGCGACGGGAAACAGCGCCGCCACCGCAGCCTCGACATTCGGAAATGCACCCTGCTGTGCGGCGATGACGCTGATCCTTCCCCGTTCAAAATGGGAAAGTCCCGCCCGGATCTCGTTTTCCTCCACCATGGCGGCGAAGGTGCCGCCCATGGCGTCCGGTTCACGAATGATGGCCCGTATGGTGTCGTGACCGCCCTGCCCTTTCAGCCCGCGCAGGTTTTGAACCGCCCGAAGACGGCGGTATCCCGACAGAAGTCCATAGCGCGTCGGGTCATTCGGAAGCACAAAGACTTCAATTGGCAGACGAAGCCCCTGGGCCGATATGGACATCTGCAATTCGCGCATCGCTTCGGGATCCAAGGCAATCCGGTCACGCACAAGCGCGTCGGCGTCGATCCGATCCACCGGGATTTCCAGAAGCACCAGACCCTTTTCTTCCGACAGGCGCATCCTCTCCGCATCCGCCCGATCACGAGCCACGTCTGCCCGCTCCGTCGCCGTTCGCGGATCATGGGCCCGCGCACTGTCGGCGGCCACTTGGGCAATGGGAACGGCCAAGGGATTTCGCGCCAAGGTTTCGCGGCGAAACTCCCCCTCCATCCGAATCAAGTCCTCGGAACTCGGCGCTTCAAGCTTCATACGCTTTGCCATGACGTTACTCCTCCGCCTCTGCCAGTTTCATGTCCCGCCACCAGGTGCCAAGAATGATCTCCTTCACCTCGGCCCATGTGCGATCGAACGTCTCGCGCCCACGAACATACGTGTCACGATTGAAGTTGCGATAATCGGTTTCGTAAATCCCCGAGACCTGTTCTCCCGCTTGCCCGACCATCGCCGTCATCTCCTGCCGGAAGGTCGTCATGAAATCACCGAAATACGCTTGGACGACATTTGCAAGGTCCGTCTGTTGCGCCGGATCGAAGCGCGTGATCAGCGCGCGGACGGCATCCCATTGGAAGCCGACCTCGGGCAGGCCCGCATCGCGCCGTGCGCGGTTTTCACCCTCCTCGATGGACGCGAAGGTGGAATAGATCATATCGAAAAAGCGGCCCGTGGAATCAAATTCCAGAAACGAAGCCCCAAGCGGAACCAACAGAATGTCCGCAGCAGACAGGGCATTGATCGTCAGGTATCCCAAGGCCGGGGGCGTATCGAGCAATACGATATCATAGTCATCCAAGATGCCGGCCTCGGTCAGCGCATTTCCCAAAGCGTCCCATAGCGGCCACCCCCGCGATTGCATACGCCAGACCGGGATCTGGAATTCCGCCCAGTACAGATTCAACTGCGCCCCGATCAGATCGATATTGGGCCAGTGCGTCTCTTGGATGAGGTTTCGCGGCGAAACCTTCAGCGCCTCCGTCAAGGTTTCGTCCAGCGGGAATTCTGGCTGCCCGGCCGCCACGCGCACGGCATTCTCCTGCTGAAGATTCCGTGCGAAATCTCGGGCCAGAAGGGGGAAGGCCGTCTGCCATTCATCCGCGACCTTGCCGCCCATGATGGAGGTCATGGATCCTTGGCTGTCCAGATCGATGACAAGCACCTTGTAACCATCCAACGCCGCAGACATGGCCAGATGTGCGCAGGTGGAGGTTTTGCCGACGCCACCCTTGAAGTTCGCCACCGCAAGAATTTTGGCCGGAACCCCCTCGGGACGCCACGTCTTGTACTCGCGCCATCCGGCACCCTCGGTCGCGAAATGATCGCGCAGAACCAGAACCTCTTCCAGACTGAACCGTTTGGCCGCGCCCTCTCCATCGCCTTGGGGCAGGGAGGGGTTCGCCTTAAGCACCCGCCGCAGATGCGCCGGGTTGACCGGGATCAGATACTTGCAGATTTCCCAGATGGAAAACTTACGCAATCGCTTCTTGCCGTCGGGCGCGTAGCCGCGACGGGCCAAATCGTCCCGCCCGCGTGCGGCGAAGGCCGCAGCTTTGGCAAATCGCGCCGTATCGATGGGCTCGGCCAGCTTGCCTGCAGCCTCCATCGGGTCTATTCCGAAGTAGGGAGGGAGATCGGGTTTACCGCTCATGTCGAACCCTTCGTGTCGTCGTTTTTCAATGATATGCGGGAATTCATCGCACATTCGCCGTCGCGATGGAATCGATATCCAACAATATTCAGAAAATCAGCAAAAACTGCGCCAACCGTGTGTTTTGTTCTTTTATGAGTCTTTAAGGTATTTGGGTTCGGTTCGGCCAGCGAATACAAAGACATAGCGAGATAAAAGCACCCATATTCAGGATAAGAGGCGCCGGTTGTCAGGCTCAAAAGCACCTGTTTGCAGGATCAACGGGGCCGATTCGCGGGAATGTCCCTGATCTGCCCCCTCAAACGCAACGCGAAGCCACCTTTTTCGCTTTTTCCATGACTCCGGAATCCTGCAAACCCGTAAACGGGCACCTTTCGACCAGCGCCAACGTAAGGATCATCCCGTTAACAGGTGCCTAGAAAGGTGCCCGTCATTCGATTGATGAAAGGCACCCTTCACGGTATCGTGGAGGACGACGCGCCCCAGAACAGATTCGGATCACGCCCATGGACAAGACCGCCGACATCCCGCGCGAGAAACTGACGGGCGCCCTCCGGCGGGGGGCGGTCAAGAAACACGTGGCGGCCATCCATGTGTCGGGGAAACTGACCTTGCTGCAGCGGCGCTTGTCGAATGTCCTCCTGCTCAACGCCTACGACACCTTGGTCACACAGCCGATCCACCGGATCGACGCGCGCACCCTGTGTCTGATGATCGGCTACAATTCGAACGATACCGATACGTTGAAGGCGGCGCTCCGCGGCCTGGCCGAAACCGTGGCCGAGTGGGATATGCTGGACGCGCAGGGACGGCAGGAATGGGGCGTGTCGAGCCTTTTGAGCTATGCCAAACTGAAGGGCGGGGTCTGCGAATACGCCTATTCCCCCGCGCTCGCCGAAAAGCTGCACGATCCGAAGGTCTTCGCCCTGATCAATCTGAACATTCAGCGGCGGTTCAGCAGCGGGCACGCGCTTGCACTTTATGAAAACTGCTATCGGTTCGTTCGGACGGGCAGCACGGGGTGGTGGACGCTGGATATCTTTCGCCGCCTGATGGGGGTGGCCGACAGCCCCTATTACGAGGTGTTCAAGCAGTTGAACGCCAAGATCATCAAACCGGCCGTGGCCGAGGTGAACAAGAGTTCCAACATCATCATCACGCCGGAAATCCGCAAAATGGGGCGCACGGTGACGGAAATCCGCTTTCTGATCGAGGAGAACCCCCAGCTGGCCATTCTGGATCTGGACGATGGCGAAGGGGCGCGCCGCTCGCCGGTGTATGATCGTCTGATGAAGATGGGCGCGTCGGACCGCCTGGCGCGGCAATGGATCGCGGAGCATGGGGAAGCGCATGTCGGCGGCCAGCTGGACTATGTGGCGGGGCAGGGGGGTGTGCGCAATCCGGTCCGCTATCTTTCCGCGGCCCTGAAGGGCAATTTTGCGGCCCCGCCCGCAACTGCACCGGAGGTGACCGCCCCCGCGCTGACCGCGCGCGCCTCGCAATTGCGCCGTATCCAGGATCTGGTGGCCGCGCGCAGCCCGACCCAGCGGGATGCCGACCGCCGCCTGTTCCAAAGCCGCCTGTCCGGAACGTTGCGCGACGATTTCGAACGCCACGGCTGGATGAGCGCGCTGAACGCCGACGCGATCCGCGCCTTCTGGCAGGATCTCTATCCCGGCGCCTTCGACGAATAGGGCAGGGGCCCTTGATCGACGGGCCAATGCGGGCATTATGGTGCGAACAACCATGGATACCGACATGACCGACAGCCGCCTTGTTCGCTACGACACCGCCGATCCGCAAGCGGGGGGGCAACGGCGTCCCTTCGCCAAGGCCGTCCGCGCGGGGGATTATGTTCACGTCTCGGGTCAGGTGCCCACCGTGGGGGGCGAGGTCGTGTCCGGCGGCATCGTCGCCCAGACCGAACAGGTCATCGCCAACATCAAGGAGGTTCTGGCATTGGCGGGCTGCACGCTCGCCGATGTGATCAAGGTCACGGTCTGGCTGGACGATCCGCGCGATTTCTCCAGCTTCAACGCCGTGTTCGAACGGCATTTCATCGACCATCCGCCCGCGCGGTCCACGGTGCAATCGCGGCTGATGGTGGATGCCAAGGTGGAGATCGACGCGCTGGCCTGGAAGCCGCTGGACCCCGCGCCGTGAAGGTCCTGATCTGCGGCGGGGCCGAAACGGCGGCCGGGCGGGCGGCGGATCTGGTCGCGGCCCGCCTGCGCCGCGCCCCCGCGACCACGTTGGGCCTCGCCACCGGGGGCACGATGGAAGCGGTCTATGCCGCGCTGATCGCCCGCCACCGGGCCGGGGATTGCGGGTTTGCCGCCGCGCGCAGCTTCAACCTTGACGAATATGTGGGCCTTGCGCCGGATCATCCCTGTTCCTACTGGCGCTACATGCGCGAGCATCTGTTCGGCCATGTCGATTTCGCGCCGGACCGCACCCATCTGCCGCAGGGCGATGCCCCCGATCCGCAGGCCGAGGCCGACCGTTACGAGGCCGCGATCCGCGCGGCGGGCGACATCGGATTGCAGCTTCTGGGGATCGGGGCGAACGGACATATCGGGTTCAACGAACCGACCTCCAGCCTCGCCTCCCTGACCCGGGTGAAGACGCTGGCCCGCGCCACCCGCGCGGCCAATGCCCGCTTCTTCTCCGGGTCCGAGGATGTGCCGCGTCTGGCCATCACCATGGGCATCGCGACCATCCTGCGGGCGGAGGAGGTGGTGCTTCTGGCCGTGGGCGAAGCGAAGGCCGAGGCGGTGGCGCGCATGATCGAAGGGCCGGTCTCGGCCTTCTGCCCGGCCTCGGCCCTGCAGACGCATCGGCGGGTGACCGTGATCCTTGACGATGCGGCGGCGGGACAGCTGGCCTTGCGCGACTATTACGAGGATATTCACCCCGGCGGCATGTGATCCAACGCGGCGCGAAGGGCGGCCACGCGCGCGGCGTCGGTCTGGCGCGCACCCGGCGGCTGAAACCCGAACGCCGCCAACCGCGCATCGGTCGGCTCCGGCGCGGGAACGGAGGCCGAGGCATGAACCTCGGTCAAGGGCAATCCGGCCAAGGCGCCGATCGTCTGCGCCGTCACGCCGCCCCCCGGCATCACCGTCACGCCGTGGCCGATCATCGCCCGCAGCCGCGCCAACCCGGCGGCGGCACTCGTGGCCCCGCCCGAGCTCAGCACACGCCGAATGCCAAGATCCACGCAGGTCCGCATCGCTTGCACCGGATCGGGGCAGAGATCGACCGCGCGGTGCAAGGTCACGTCCATATCCTTGGCCGCCTGCATCAGAAGGGCCAGCACACCCACATCCAGACGGCCATCGGGCAGGGACGCGCCGATCACCACCCCCGCCAACCCCGCCGCGCGGGCGGCGGCGATGTCGTCGGCCATGACCCGCACCTCGGCCGGGAACCAGACGAAATCCCCGGCGCGCGGGCGTATCATGGCCATCGCCGGAAGGCCCGCTTGCGCCGCCAGCCGCATCATCCCCGGCGACGGGGTCAGCCCGCCAAGCGCCAGCGCGGCGCACAGCTCCACCCGGTCCGCGCCGCCGTCCCGTGCGGCGGTCAGACCCGCCGCGTCATCCACGCAAATCTCAAGCGCGATCCTCATTCCCGCCTCCGTTCCAGCCAAGCAAGCAGGCCCGTGCCGCCCATCCCGACCCCCGCCGACAGGGCGGTGGCCATGCCGTATCCCCCAAGCGCCGATCCCACCGCGAAAATGCCCGCGCCGATGGCCGATCCCAGAAACATGTTCACGGCGATCAACGACGCCGAAAGCCCCGGTCGATCGCGGATCAGGTCCAGAAGGAATCCGATGGGCAGGGCGATGATCCCCGCGGCCCCCACACCCCCGATGACGCTTGCGGCATAAACCTCCCACGGGGCGCCCGCCACCGCCAGCCACAGGAGATAGGCCGCGTAAAGCGCCATCCCCGCCGCCAAGGCCGCCATCATCGGAATCCGCCGCGCCAGACGGATCCAGACGATCATGAACACGACCTCGATCCCCGCCACCATCCCCACGACGACCCCAACATCCGCCAGCGTGCCCCCCACGCGTCCGGTCGTGATCAAGGGCAGCGCCATCCCGTTCACCGTCAATGCCTGCGACACCAGCGCCACGCCCAGAATGCGGACCATCACGGGCATGTTCAGCAGGCGCGCCAGTTCCACCATCGCCGCCCCCTTCGCGCCCCGCACCTGCGCCGGGCGGTCGGGCCGTCCAGTGGTCGGGGCCACGGGCGAGGTGCCGGTGCCGCCCGCCGGCAGGGCTTCGGGCACAGGACGGCGGTCCGGCTCCAGCCAGAACAGGATCACGGCCAGACACGCCCCCGCCAGACAGGCGGCGATCAGCCACGCGTCGATCAACCGGCTGCCATCACGCAGGATCAACGCAACGCCCCCCGGCACCAGCACCCAGGCAAGCGAGATCGTCATGCGCATCAGGGCGTTGATGTCATCGGCCTCGGTCGTGGAATATCGGGCGGAATGGGCGCGCACATTGCCGAACAGCAACGAATTCGTCGCATGAAAGACCGCCATGGGCCCGATCGTGACGGCGGCGAAGATGATCGGATGGGGGGCGAGCCAGATGGCCCCATAGCTCAGCACCCCCAGAAGCGCCACGAAGATCAGCGGCGCACGATAGCTGTGGAACCGGTCCGACACCATGCCGATGGCGATGGCCGACACCACGTTCGCGACCGCCGCCGCCAGCGCGATGGTGGCATATCCGCTGTTGGAAAACCCAAGATCGCGAATGGCCAGCACCGACTGATAGGGGTTC
Organism: Falsirhodobacter halotolerans; assembly: GCF_022899245.1. NCBI lineage: Bacteria > Pseudomonadati > Pseudomonadota > Alphaproteobacteria > Rhodobacterales > Paracoccaceae > Falsirhodobacter > Falsirhodobacter halotolerans. Next base: position 200,743 of record NZ_JALJAZ010000003.1, on the reverse strand, counting down.
GTCGCCGCCCCGGCAAAGCCGTAACAAAAGATCGCCGCCGCCGAGGCGCGGACCACGCGATGCCGCCGCAGGGGCGCAAGGGCCGACAGCATCAGGGAAACCGCACCGATGTCTTGGGCTGCGGGGTGAAGTCCTGTCGGATGTCGAACGGCAGGGTTCCCGGCGGGCGCCGGGTGTTGGACAGGCGGGGAATATCCTGATCCACCACCCCCGGCGTCAGGGCCATCAGGTTGGGGGACGCGATCGGCGCAAGATCCGGCGACAGATATCCCGATTTCACCACCAACAGCCGCACCCCCGTCGGGTCCAGACCCAGTGCCGCGAAATCCGACAGGTTGTGATACGGCCGCCGTTTCGCTGCCAGCACCACGGTGATCCCGTCGATCGCGATCACCGCCTGCCGCTCGGCAGGGGAGGGCGCCTCCCCCAGCCGCAGCACCCGCGCCGCATGTTCCACCCGCACACCCGAGGGGTCCAGCGTGGCGCCGATCCGCAGCGACAGTTCGGCCCCCGGGCCTGCGTCGAAACAGACGGCGGTCGCGGGCGCATCGGCAATCCCCGCCACCAGCGCATCCCGCCACCCCCGCGCGATCAATGCGGCCAGCACATCGGCCCGGTCGCCCACGCCACCGCCGGTCGGATTGTCGCCGCTGTCGGCCAGAATGACGGGCGCGGTCGTGGTTCGTGCGGCGATGTCCAGCATCTCCTCCAGCGGGCCGGTCACGGGGCCGAAGCCGAAGGCCTCGCGCGCGGCCCACATGTCGGCGGCAATGGCGCGGGCGGTGTCCGCCGCGGCGGCGCGGTCGGTGCCCGTCACTACGGCGCAGGCCGTCGCGCGCGGCTCATCCGCCCAGACATAGCCGATCATCAGATCGGCGCGCCACACACCGGGGCCATGGTCCCGCGCGGGCAGGCTGGCATACAACCCCGCCGCCGGCGCATCCTCGGTCGAGGATCGCTCGCCGGGCAGAAGCAGCGGCACCTTGGCCCAGGCGATCCCCGGGCGTTCCCCCTCGCGCAGGGCCCGCAGCAGCATTCCGAACGCCGCCTGCATCGTCTCCCCCACATCGATATGCGGCGCGGTGCGATAGGCGGCGAACATGTCCAGCGCATCCACGATCCGGGCCGAGACATTGCCGTGCAGGTCATAGCTTGCGGCAATCGGTACATCGCCCGCCAGATCGCGCACGGCGGTGATGAAATCGCCCTCCGCATCCTCCATCCCGTCCACATACATCGCGCCATGCATCGCCAGATAGACGCCATCCACCGGCAAGGCTGCCGTCAGCCGCTCCAGAAACTCGGCCTTGAACGCGGCATAGGTCGGGCCCGCCACCGGCCCGCCCGCAATGGCGCGCGCGTGCAGCAGCGGGGCGATGGTCACATCATGATCTGCCAGAAACGCGAAATAGTCGTGCGCCACCAGACCTTCGCCGCGCAGGATGCGGAAATCCTCCTCCCTCATCAGCACGGGGGAATAGGTGGAGCATTCGGTGTGCAGACCCCCGACCGCGATCCGCATCACAGCACCGGATGCAGGCGAACCTGCCGTGCGAACCGCAGCCAATCCTTGGCCGCGCCTTGTGTCCAGGCCGCTTCGGCCACGGCGGGCAGGCGGGGGAAGACCAGATCGTTGAACCAGGCGCGGGTGGTGTAATGCTCGCACCAGATGCAGGCTTGCACCCCGCGCATGTGGGACCGAAGATCCGCCGGGAAATCGCCCTCCGCCTCATAGGCGTAGGTTTGTTCGGGCGGCACCGGCCCCGCCCAACCCGCGCCGTTCTCCAGCCAGTCGGCTCCTTGCACCATGTCGAGGTAATAGGCCTGACCGGGGGTCATCACCACGTCATAGCCCTGCTGTGCCAATTCGATCCCCACCTCGGGCTTTTCCCATGCCATCAGCACGGTCCCCTCGGGCGGAACGCCGCCGCCATGCGCCACCTCGTTCCAGCCGACCAGCGTCTTGCCACGCGCCGCCAGCATCGCCTTCACCTTCGTCAGGAACCAGCTTTGCAATTCAAACGTGCCGGCCAGCCCCTCGCGCTGCATCAGGGCCCGCGCCTTGGGACTGTCAAGCCAGGCACCCTTGGCCACCTCATCCCCGCCGATATGGAAGTATTCGGACGGAAAGATGGCGCACAATTCGTCGAAAATCGTCTCCAGCACCGTCCAGGTGGCGGGCATCGCGGGGTTGAGGGCGTTGTTCGGAAACCCCTGCACGGGGTGATAGCTTTCGGCCGGTTCGTCCGGGTCCACCAGCTCGGGGCAGGCGGCCAGAAGGGCGGCGCAGTGGCCGGGAATGTCGATCTCGGGCACCACCTCCACGCCCAGGGCCGTGGCATGGGCGATCACGCCGCGCAGGTCGTCCTGCGTGTAATGCCCGTCCACGACCGCAACCCCGTTGCCCAGTTGCGGCAGCATCGCGGGAAGGTCGGGCCCGCGCGTCACCCCCACCGTCGTCACCTGCGGCAGGCCCAGGATTTCGGGGCGAAACGCCTCGTCATCGGCCAGATGCCAGTGGAAAATGTTCAGCTTGTGCCACGCCAGAATGTCCACGAAACGCAAGACGTCCGCCACGGGAAAGAACGCGCGCGACACGTCCAGATGGCACCCGCGCCAGTCATAGCGCGGCGCGTCCTCGATATGGCCCGACACAGGGAATCCGAAGGCCGGATCGGTGAACGCGCCGTGCAGCATATGCGCCAGCGTGACCAGCCCGTGCCGCCGCCCATCCTCATCGCCCGCCGTCAACGTCACCGTGGCGCCGAAATCCAGCCGATAGCCGCCCGCGGGCATCTCGCCCTGCGCAAAGACCAGCGCCCGGTCCCCGTCGGCCCGCGTCAGCGTGAACACCCGCCGCGCGGTGGGAAACAGCCGCGCGTGCACACCATCGACGGCCAGCATCAGGCGGCGATCCGCCACGCTCGTCCCTTCGGCGGCGGTCAGGATGACGGGGGCGGGTGCGGTGTCCACCTCGATCTTTTGCGGCCAGGGCAGCAGGGCCACGGGCACGGTCAGCCGACCTTCGGGCAGGCGCGGCGGGGGCAGGGCAGGCACCGACCCTTTCAGCATCAGGTCCCCCACCGACACCGGATGATGCGCACCGTCCATCGTCACCCACGCCGTCTTGGCCGCGTCGTTGCGGTGAAAGGGCGAGCGGTTCAGCCCGGCGATGCGGAAGGTCCAGGCGGCACCGGGGGCCAGCACCAACCCCTCGGGCGGGGCGAAGCTGTGATAGTTTGCGTTGCGGTGCAGCAGGCGGCCGTTCTCCGGCTCCCCTTCCCCCACGACGCGCGTGATGGACGTCACCTGCAACGTGAACGCCGATATCGCCGCATCGGTCAGGTTCGTCAGGCTCATTTCCCACGTTCCTGCGGGGGCGGGGTCCGGGTGCCAGGCGTTGTCCAGATGCAGCATCATACGCTCCTGTAATCGTCGCTTTGGGTGAAGGTGCGGGCCAGCGATGGCGTGCCCGCCGTGAGCCCGCCATCCACGGGCAGGCAGACGCCCGTGATCGCACGGGCAAGATCCGAGGCCAGAAACCCCACTGCCTCGGCCACATCCTCGGGCGTGGCGATGCGGCCAAGGGGGTAATGGGCGGCGGCTTCGGCAAAGACGTCGGGGTTGGCGGCGGCGCGGGCGGCCCATGCGCGGGTGCGGACGGTGCCGGGGGCCACGGTGTTGGCGCGAATGCCGCGCGATCCGTATTCCACCGCGATCAGCCGCGTCAGATGGATCATCCCCGCCTTCGCCGCCGAATAGGCCGGGTGCCCGAACACCCCCATCCCGTTGACCGAGGCGATGTTGACCACCGACCCCCCGGTCAGATGCGGCGCGCAGGCGCGAAACATCAGCCATGGCGCGGTCAGGTTCAGCGCCTGATCCGCCGCCCACCCCTCGGGGTCGGTCGCGGCCAGGCTTTCGCCCCGCGCGGCCCCCGCATTGTTGACCAAGGTCCGCAAGGGTCCGGTCATCGCCGCCAGAATGCGCGGCATGTCCGCCTCGCGGGTGACATCGGCCACCACGGTCCGCGCGCGGGGGCCAAGGGTCGCCGCCACATCGGCCAGCCCTTCCGCGTCCCGATCGACCAGGATCACATCGGCATGGTCCTGCAACAGCCGCCGGGCGATGGCTTGGCCGATATCGCCCGCAGCCCCCGTCACGATGGCGGTGCCGGTTGTCATGGCTCAATCTCCCATGGGTTGACGGTCGTTGCCGTCGCGGTGGCGGATCAACTGCTCCTTGATGCCGCGCAAGGTCCGCTGCGCGCGGCCCGGATCGGCCAGCGCGACAAGGCTCGCCAGCACATCCACCAGCGCCAGATAGGCAAAGCGCGAGGCGGTGGGACGGAAGATGTTCTGCCCCTCCGGCAGATCGACGGCCAGAACGATGTCCGCGGCCTGCGCCACCGGCGACCCCGACTGCGTCAGCGCGATGGTGCGCACCCCGCGATCCGCCAGAAGGCGAAAGCAGCGCACGAGTTCCGCATTGCGCCCCGTGAAGGACGACCCGACGACCACCGTCTGCCGGTCCGCCGCCGCCGCCAGCATCAGGTTCATCCCGTGATCGTTCGACGCGGCGATGCGGCACCCCAGCCGGAACAGTCGGTTCTGCACTTCGTTGACGATCATCGACGAATTTCCCCCCGACCCGAAGGCATAGATCATGTCCGCGCCGCGCAGCAGGTCGGCAGCCTCCTCCATCCGGTCCACATCCAGCGCGCGATACATCTGGTGCAGGGCATTCTGCGCCTTTGTCACCACGTCTTCGGCCACATCCGCCGCCCCGCGCGCCGCTCCCCCCACGGACGTATCGGGCCGAAGATAGCGCAGGCCGACATACGGGCTGCGGGCCAGCTGCACCTTGAAGTCGGAAAAGCTGCTGCACCCCAGGCGACGGCAGAACCGCGTGACCGTGGGCGGCGACACGCCCGCCCGCGTCGCAAGATCCGTGATCGAGGCGTTGGTGGCGAATTCCATATCCTCCAGCACGATCCCCGCCAGCCGACGCTCCAGACCCGACAGGTGCCCCTCCTCATCGGCAAGGGCGGCGATCAGATCCTGCGGGGGGGGCATGTTCGGGGGCATGGTCAGAAATTTATTTTCTATACGCTTGACAGAAAGCCACAGCATACCGGATCAATCCAGAAGAAACGTTCCGAATGTGAAAAAATTTTCATGACCCCGTCGCGTGATCCCTTCCTCTGCCCCTTTTCCGACCCGGACCGCGCCGCCATCTGGCACATGCTGGTGCCACGCGACATCGACGCGTTTCTTGCGGCCGATTTCGACGCGGTTATGGACGATTTCGTCACCGTCGGGTTCACCGCGCTCAGCGCCCATTTCCAGCCCGATCCCGAACGCTACACGCTGGCCTTTCCCGACCTTGCCACCTATCGCGTCGAATGGGTGCGGCAGGCGCAGGATTTCGCCGCGGGATCCTATGCCAGCCCCCCCCGCGACCAGATCTTCGCCGCCACCCGGCTGGAGGAGATCGAGATCACCGGACCCACCGCCCTGGCCCGCAAACGCTTCGACGGCCATATCCGGCGCGCGGATGGCGGAACGGATCGGATGAACTGGCAGACGCTCTATTGGTGCCGGCGCGACCGCGGGCATTGGCGGATCGCGGGGTTTCTCGGCTATCTTCCGCATATAAAGGACGCGTGATGCGCATCTTCACCGCGGCGATGGCGACCGAGACGAACACCTTTTCCCCCATCGTCATCGACAAGCGCGCGTTCGAGGCGTCGCTTTACGCCCCGCCTGGAACCCATCCCGACACGCCCACGCTGTGCACGGCCCCCATCACCGTGGGGCGGCGGGTCTGCGCGGCGCGCGGCTGGACCCTGATCGAAGGCACGGCGGCCTGGGCCGATCCCGCAGGACTGGTCGCACGCACCACCCACGAAGGGCTGCGGGACGAGATTCTGGAGCAGTTGCGCGCGGCCCTTCCGGTGGATGGGGTGATGTTGGGCCTGCACGGCGCGATGGTGGCGCAAGGCTGCGACGATCCCGAGGGCGATCTTCTGGCCCGCATCCGCACGCTGGTCGGGCCGGAGGTGGCGATCTTCGCGGGCCTTGATCCTCACAGCCATCTGACCGCGAAACGCGTGGCGGCGGCGGATGTGCTGATCGCCTTCAAGGAATTTCCCCATACCGATTTCGTGGACCGGGCCGAGGATCTGTGGCGTCTGTTGGCCGACCGGCTGGAGGGGCGGATCGCCCCCGTGATGTCGGTGTTCGATTGCCGGATGATCGACGTCTTCCCCACATCCCGCGCGCCGATGCGGGGATTCGTGGACCGGATGATCGCGATGGAACGGGGGCCGGTGCTGTCGCTGTCGGTCATTCACGGGTTCATGGCGGGCGACGTGCCGGAAATGGGCACGAAGGTGATCGCCGTCACCGATGGGGACCCTGCCCTTGGCGCGCGCATCGCCGCCGATCTGGGGGCCGAGCTGTTCGCCAATCGCGGGCGGCACCTGATGCCGGCGTTGACCCCGGATCAGGCCGTGGCCCGCGCCCGTGCCGCGCCAACCGGGCCGGTGGTCATCGCCGACATGTGGGACAATCCCGGCGGCGGCACGGCGGGCGACGCGACCGTGATCCTGCACGAACTGATCGCCCAAGGGGTGACGGGGGCCGTGATCGGCACGATCTGGGACCCCATCGCCGTGCAACTGTGCTTCGCGGCGGGGGAGGGGGCGGAGATTCCGCTGCGCTTCGGCGCGAAATCCGCCCCCGACACCGGCGCACCGGTCGATGCGCGGGTGCGCGTCCTTGCCCTGAACCCTACCGCCGAAATGCGCTTCGGCGACAGCCGTGTTCCCTTCGGCCCCGCCGCCCGCATCGGGTTTGCGGGGGTGGAGGTCATCCTGAACACCGTGCGCGCCCAAGGGTTCGATCCGTCGCTGTTCACCGCCATGGGGGTCGATCCCATGGCGGCGCGCATTCTGGTCATCAAGTCCACCAACCATTTCCACGCGGCGTTTGCCCCCATCGCCAAGGACATCCTTTATTGTTCCGCCGGAAAGCCGTATCCGAATGATCCGGCGACAACCCCCTACCGGCATGTGCGGCGCGACATCTGGCCCATCTGCCCCGATCCGTTCTGCGACCAGCCCTAAGGTGATGCGATGAGTTTTCCCTGGCCCGACCCCGGCACCCCGTTGGCCGATGTCATCACCCCGATGCCCGTCATCGACGAGGCGCGAGTCGCGGCCAACATCGCCGCCGTGCAGGCGCATATGGACAAGATCGGCCTTCTGGCCCGCCCGCATGTCAAGACCCACAAGCTGCCCCATCTGGCGCGGGCGCAGATCGCCGCCGGGGCCATCGGCATCACCTGCCAGAAACTGACCGAGGCGGAGGTGTTCGCCGATGTGGGGCTGGATGACATCCTCATCACCTACAACATCCTTGGGGCCGCGCGCCTGCGCCGTCTGGCTGCCCTGAACACCCGCATCGACCTGACGGTGGTCGCCGACAGCGCCGAGGTCGTGGCCGGGCTGGCCACGGCGGGGACGGTGGATCGCCCCCTGCGCGTTCTGGTCGAATGCGACACCGGCGCGAACCGCTGCGGTGTCACCACCCCGGATCAGGCGCTGGCCTTGGCGCAGCGCATCGCGGCGCACCCCACGCTGCGGTTTCACGGCATCATGACCTATCCCGCCAAGGGCGGCGTGGCCGAGGTCGAGGCCTTCTTTCGCCAGACCATGGGATTGCTGGCGGCGGCGGGCCTTGACTGTCCGGTCCGGTCGGCCGGCGGGTCGCCGCATATCTGGCAGGCGGGGGGGATGCCGTCGGCCACCGAATACCGGGCAGGCACCTGCATCTACAACGACCGCGCACAGGTCCGCGCGGGCGCCTGCACCTTGGACGATCTGGCGCTGAGCGTGCAGGTCACGGTCGTGTCCCGTCCCACGCCCGATCGTGCGGTGCTGGATGCGGGCTCCAAGGCCCTGACCAACGATCTGTCGGGGTTCGACACCTTCGGTGCCTTGGCCGAATACCCCGAAGCGCGGATCGTGTCCCTGTCCGAAGAACACGCCGTCGTGGATCTGTCGGCCTGCGCGACGCGGCCCGCCATTGGCGAGATCGTCCATGTTTTGCCGAACCACGTCTGTCCCGTGACGAACCTGTTCGACCGCGTGGTGTTTCACCAGGGCGGCGTGGTCACGCGCGTGGTTCCGGTGGCCGCGCGGGGCACCGTCTGGTGACGGCCTTTCGCGCCGCCCGTATCTTCGACGGAGAACGCTGGCACGACGACACCTGCCTTGTGGTGACGGATGGCCGCGTGGACCGGATCGGCCCCGCGGCGGACGCGGTGCCGGTCGACGGGTGGATCGTGCCCGGATTTGTCGATCTGCAGGTGAACGGGGGCGGGGGCGTCCAGTTCAACGACGATCCGACACCGCAGGGCATCGCCGCCATCGCCGCCGCACATGCGCGGTTCGGCACGACGTCCCTCATGGTGACGCTGATCACCGACCGGCCCGAGGTGACCGCCCGCGCCATCGACGCGGCGGCGGCCAGCGATGTGATGGGCCTGCATCTGGAAGGCCCCCATTTCGCCCCGACCCGCGTGGGCACGCATGACCCCGCGCTGGTCCGCCCCATGGCGGACGGCGATCTGGACCGCCTGACCGAGGCCGCCCGCCGCCTGCGCCTCATCGTCACGCTGGCGCCCGAAATCGTGGGGCCGAATGCGATCGCGGCGCTGGTCCGGGCGGGGGCCATCGTCAGCCTTGGCCACAGCGACGCCACATTGGCGCAGGCGCGGCGGGCGGCGGAGGGCGGGGCGACGATGGTCACGCATCTGTTCAACGCCATGAGCCCGCTGTCCCACCGCACCCCCGGTCTGGTCGGGGCGGCGCTGGACGACGGGCGTCTTTGGACCGGCATCATCGCCGACGGGCATCATCTGGACGACGCGGCCCTGGGGATCGCGCTGCGCGCCAAACGCGGTCCCGCACGCCTGTTTCTGGTCAGCGACGCCATGGCGACGGTGGGGTCGGACCGGACGGGGTTCACCCTGAACGGGCGGGCGGTCCATCGGGCGGACGGGTGCCTGCGGCTGGCGGACGGAACGCTGGCGGGCGCGGATATCGCGCTGATCGATGCGGCGCGGCACCTTCTGGCCCTCGGCACCCCGGTGGAGGAGGTGTTGCGCATGGCCTCCACCTATCCCGCGCAGGCGGTGGCCGATCCCGCGCGCGGGGGGCTGCACCCCGGCCAGCGCGCCGATTTCCTGTCCGTCACCCCGGATCTTGGGCTGAAGGGCGTATGGATCGGCGGGGTGGCGGCGTGATCCTGTGCTTCGACATCGGCGGCACCGCGATCAAGACGGCGGAGGCCTGGCCCGACGCCCCCGTCCGCCCCACCGGACGCATCCCGACCCCGGCGCATGACTTCGACGCCTTCGTGGCGGCCCTGCGCGGGGCAATCGCCGCCGCCTCGGCCCCGCCTTCGCGGCTGGCCTTTTCCCTTGCGGGAATCGTGGATGGGGCGGGTGTGGCGACGGCGGCGAACATTCCCTGCCTGACGGGCCGCCATGTCCGCCGCGATCTGGAGGCGGCGCTGAACCGGCCCGTGGTCATCGCCAACGATGCCGACTGTTTTGCCTTGGCCGAGGCGGTGGAGGGCGCGGGCCGGGGCCATGACGTGGTCTTCGGTGTCATTCTGGGGACCGGCGTCGGCGGCGGGGTGGTGGTGCGTGGCCACCTGATCAACGAAGGCGGCGGCTTTGCGGGCGAATGGGGGCACGGGCCGGTGCTGCGTGACCCGGCGCTGCCGATCATCCGCTGCGGCTGCGGGCAGACCGGCTGTCTCGACGCGCTCGCCTCGGCCCGTGGGGTGGAGCGGATCGATGCCCACCTGAACGGCCCCGCCCGCGCGTCCGAGGCGATCGTCGCCGCCTGGGCGGCGGGCGAGACGGGGGCGGGTCGCACCATCGCCCTGTGGCTGGACATCCTGTCGGGGCCCCTGGCCATGGTCTCGAACCTTCTGGGGCCGGGCATCATCGCGGTGGGGGGCGGCTTGTCGAACACGCCCGCCCTGATCGCGGCGCTGGACGTCGCGGTGCGCGCGCGGCGGCTTTCGCCCTCCGCCCACCCCTTGATCGTGCCGGCGCAATGTCGCGTCGAACCCGGCCTGATCGGGGCCGCCGCCTTGGGCCGATCCGCGGCTTTCTGAAAAAGAATTACACATCCCTGCCGTGCAGGTAAAATTATATTGACCGGTATCCGACCTGCTGGCAGTCTTTCGAAAAAGAATTACGACACAGGGGGCGCCGGACATGAAGGTCGGCATCATCGGGCTGGGATACCGGCTCGGCTATCTGGGGCATGTCCTCAGCGCCATCGACCCGGATTTTTCCATCGTCGGCTATGTCGATCCGGCCCCCGCCGGCCTGTCCATACTGACCGAACGTGGGATCGATCCCGGCCTGCGCCATGACACGCCCGAGGATCTGATCCGCGCCGGTGGGTTCGACCTTCTGATGATCGGTTCACCCAACCACATGCATCTGGATCACATCCGTCTGGGGCTGGAGGCGGGGGTGAAGGTGTTTTCCGAAAAGCCGGTCGTCTCCACGCTGGAACAGACGTTCGAACTGGCGGCGCTTCTGGGGCGGCACGGGGCGGATCGGCTGCTGGTCGGCCTCGTCCTGCGCTATGCGCCCATGTATCGCGACCTCTTGGCGGCGCGGGATGCGGGACAGTTGGGCGACATCGTCTCGATCGAGGCGGCGGAGCATATCTTCCCCTATCACGGCGCGTTCTTCATGCGGGACTGGCGGCGGCATGAGAAATGGTCGGGCAGCTTCATGCTGGAGAAATGCTGCCACGATCTGGATCTTTACAACGGCGTAATCGGCGCGCGGCCCCTGCGGGTCGCCAGCTTCGGTGGGCGCAAGACCTTCGTGCCCCAGAACGATCCGCAGGCGCAGGGCATCAACGATGTCGCGCTGTTTCACCGCAAACCCTCCGGCTGGAACGGGGCGGAGGCGGTGTTCGACAGCGATGGCGACATCATCGACTGGCAGGTGGCGATCGTCGAATACGCCAACGGCGTGGGGATGAATTTCCACACCAACCTGAACGCGCCCGACCAGTTTCGCCGCTTTGCCGTCTTCGGCACGCGCGGCCAGGCCGAAGGCGACTTCATCCGCGGCGATTTCGCCGTTCATGATGTACTGAGCGAGAGTCGCATCACCCACAAGACCTATCCCACCCGCACCGAACTGTCGCAGCATTACGGCGCGGATGAACGCATGGCGGCCGAAATCGTGGCGCATGTGATGCAGGGCGGTCCGCTGCCCGTCTCCCCCCTCGATGCACTTGAGGCGGGGATCCTTGCCATGGCGATGGACGAGGCGCGGCGCAGCCGGACGGTGGTGGACCTTGCGCCGGTCTGGGACCGCTATGACACCGCATTTCACGAAAAGGCCGCCTGATGCTGGACGCCCGTGCCACCCGCATCTTCGCATGGCTGCTGCTGGCCCCGGCCATCCTTTACGTGCTGATCATCGTCGCCTATCCCCTGGTGGCGACGTTCCAACTGTCCTTCACCGACGCGTCCCTGCGCCGGGTGACAAACTGGGTCGGCACCCGCAATTATGAACGCATCTTCAACGCGACCTTTGCCGAGGTGATCCTGCGCACCTTCGTCTGGACCTTCTGCTCGGTCCTTCTGAAGATGGTGATCGGCATGTATGGCGCGGTCCTTCTGAACTCCGCCGTGCCGGGGCGCAGCCTGTTCCGCATCCTGACCATGCCGCCGTGGATCGTGCCGATGGCGATCGGCATCTTCATGTGGGGCTGGATGTACAACGGCCAGTTCGGCATGATCTCGGGCCTGTTGCAGCGGTTCGGGCTGACGGACGGGCCGGTGGCGTTTCTGGCCTATGGCAGCACGGCCTTCTGGGCCACCATCGTCACCGATGTGTGGATCGGGGTGCCGATGGTCACGATCTATTTCCTGGCCGCCATGCAATCCATCCCCCGCGATCTTTACGAGGCGGCATGGACCGACGGGGCCGGGCGCTGGTATCGGTTCCGCCGCATCACCCTGCCGCTGATGGCGCCCGCGATCATCACCATGTCGATGCTGTCGCTGATCGCCACGTTCAACAGTTTCGACATCATCTGGATCCTGACCCAAGGGGGCCCCAGCGGACAGACGACGACGATGATCATCGACACTTACCAGACAGCCATCGGATCCAAACGCTATGGCGAGGGGGCGGCCCGGGCGGTGGTGATCTGCATCTTCCTGTCGCTGTTCTGCCTTGCCTATTTCCGTGTCACCCGCCGCCTGTCGGCCCAGCATTGAAAGGCGCGCGATGACCGAAGCCACCCAGCCCGTTCCCGTCCCGCCCCCCGCACGCCGCCGCAAACGCGCGCGCGACGGCGCGATGATCGACCACTACCGCTGGTGGGAGGTGGTGGGGATCTATGCCGGGATCGTGCTGTTCCTGATCTTCATCCTCGCCCCTTTTGTCGAAGGCTTCCTCGTCAGCCTCAAACCCCTGTCGGAACTGTTCTCCACCCCCTATAGCTTCTGGCCGGAGAACGGGTCCTTCGCCGCCTATCGCACCATGTGGACCAGCGTGCCGGGGTTCTGGCGGTATATCGTCAACTCGTTCCTCATCTCGTCGGTGGTGACGGTGGTGGTGCTGGCGCTGGTCATTCCCGCCGCCTATGCCTTCGCGCGGTTCTCGTTCAAGGGGATGGGGCCGGTGCTGGGGGCGTTTCTGGCGATCAACATGTTTTCGGGCGCGGTGCTGCTGATCCCGCTGTTCCGCCTGATGCGGACCTTCGGGATGCTGAACACCTATTGGGCTATGATCGTGCCGGGGGTGGCGTTCCTGATCCCGTCGGCCATCTGGCTTCTGCGAACCTACATGATGCGCATCCCCAAGGAATTGAACGAGGCCGCCTATATGGACGGCGCGTCGCAGCTCTATACGTTGCGCCGCGTGATCCTGCCGGTGGCCGCGCCGGGCATCACCGTTGTCGCGATCACCACCTTCATCGGCGCCTATGCCCAGCAGTTCATCTTCGCGCTGACCTTCAATTCGCGCACCGAATACATGCCGCTGCCGGTGGGTCTTTTCGCCTATTTCGGCAAGCAGGAGGTGATCTGGAACGAGTTGATGGCCGCGTCCTTCGTGGGGATCACCCCGGCGCTGATCATCATCTTCTTTCTGCAACGGTATCTCGTCGGCGGTCTGACCGCCGGCGCGGTGAAACAATAACCAACGGGAGAGTATCGTGAAACCATCCGTATTCGCGCTGGCGCTGACCGGCACGACCGCCCTGGCCGCCATTCCCGCGTCGGCCGAGGATATCAGCTGGATCTATTGCGGGGACCGTCTGGATCCCGTGCACGAAAAATACATCGCCGAATGGGAGGCCGCAAACGAGGGCTGGACCGTCTCGCCCGAGGTGGTGGGATGGGCGCAATGCCAGGACAAGGCGACGACGCTGGCCGCCGCCGGAACCCCGCCCGCCATGGCCTATGTCGGGTCGCGCACCCTTAAGGAATTCGCCCTGTCCGACCTCATCGTCGAAGTGCCGATGACCGAGGAGGAGCAGGCCAGCTACTACCCCAACATCCCCGAAACGGTGACGTTCGACGGGACCCAGTGGGGCGTGCCGATCGCATTTTCCACCAAGGCGCTTTATTGGAACAAGGGCCTGTTCCGCGAGGCGGGTCTGGACCCCGACACCCCCCCGAAAACGTGGGAGGAGGAGATCGAGTTCGCCAAGATCATCACCGAAAAGACCGGCACCCCCGGCTTCGGTCTGGTCGCGAAAACCTTCGACAACACGATGCACCAGTTCCTGCACTGGGTGTATACCAACAACGGGCAGGTGATCGACGCGGACGGCAACATCACGCTCGACAGCCCCGAGGTTCTGGCCGCGCTGGAAGGTTACAAGGCGATGGTGCCGTGGTCCGAGGAAGGGCCGACCGCGTATGAACAAAACGAGGTGCGCGCGATCTTCCTCGATGGCGGGGTGGCGATGATCCACAACGGGTCGGGCGCGGCGGTGCGTCTGCTGGAAACCGACATGGAATGGGGCATCGCGCCCTTGCCGCTCGGTCCGTCGGCGCAGGGGCCGGGCACGCTTCTGATCACCGACAGTCTGGCGATCTTCGACGGGTCGGGGGTGGAGGACAAGGCGATCGAGTTCGCCAAATACATCACCTCGCCCGATATCCAGTTCGAATACGAATCCACCTCCGATGCGGGGCTGACGCCGCTGCGCCCCTCGGCCGGGGTGGACCAGCTGGTGGAAGACACCCCGTGGTGGGGGCCGCTGATCGCGGGCATCGAATATGGCGGGCCGGAGCCGTTGTTCACCGATTACAAGGGGTTCCAGAACGTGATGATCGCGATGGTGCAGTCGGTGGTGACGGGTCAGGCCGAACCGCAGGCGGCACTGACCAAGGCCGCAGACGAGCTGGAAGACTACAAATAAGCGCGCGGGGGGCGTCCTGCCCCCCACCCTTTTCAAGGAGACGGGTTTGGGACAGCTTTCCCTGAAGAATATCGTAAAATCCTTCGGCACCTATGACGCGGTGCAGGATGTCTCGCTCGATGTGGCGGATGGGGAATTCGTAGTTTTCGTCGGCCCGTCGGGCTGTGGGAAATCGACCTTGCTGCGGATGATCGCGGGGCTGGATTCCACCACCGAAGGCGACATCCTGATCGACGGCGCGCGCGTGAACGACCTGCCGCCGGTAAAGCGCGGCATCGCGATGGTGTTCCAAAGCTATGCCCTTTATCCCCACATGTCGGTGTTTGAAAACATCGCCTTTCCCCTGCGGGTCGAAAAGGCGCCCGAGGCGGTCATCCGCGACAAGGTGCAGGCGGCGGCCAGGATCCTGCATCTTGAAGAGCGTTTGCAGCAGAAACCCGGCATGTTGTCGGGCGGCCAGCGCCAGCGGGTGGCCATCGGGCGGGCCATCGTGCGCGAACCCAAGATTTTCCTGTTCGACGAACCGCTGTCGAACCTCGACGCCGCGCTGCGCGGTGACATGCGCGTGGAACTGACCCGCCTGCACCGCCAGTTGGGCGCGACGATGATCTATGTCACCCATGACCAGGTCGAGGCGATGACGATGGCCGACCGCATCGTGGTTCTGGGGCAGGGGCGCATTGCCCAGATCGGCACGCCGCTGGAGCTTTATCTCAACCCCCGCGACATGTTCGTGGCCACGTTTATCGGCAGCCCGCGCATGAACATGATCCCCGTGCGCTGCGTGGAGGAAGATGCCCGCGGCCTGACGGTGGAGTTTCTGGGCCAACGGCTGGCGTTGGCCATTCCGGGCGGGCCGGGGCGGGTCGGTCAGGACATGACCCTTGGCATTCGGCCCGAACACATCCACCCCGGACCCGGCGATGCGATGATCGAGGTGACGCCGACGGTGGTCGAACATCTGGGCCAGCAGACGGTGGCCCATGCCAGTCTGGACGGGGGGGCCACGACGTTCAGCCTTCTGCTGCCCGGCAATGCCGACGTCGTGCCGGACCGTCCTTTGTCCGTGGGCTTCGCGGCGGCCGATTGTCATCTGTTCGGATCGGACGGGCAGGCGCTGCCCCGCCCGTGACCCCGAAGGCGGCGGAGGTTCAGTCCGCCAGCCAGTTCAGATAGCTGTCCGTGCCCCCGTTGCGGGCCGCCGCCCGCGCGGCCTCGGCGTCGATGGCCGCCGCCGTCGGCCCGTCCGACAGGACATGCACCAGAATGTCGCGCACCATCTCGGCCTGTCCGGGCATGAGGTTGCACGGGTCCAGTTGAAGATATCCCTTCTCCACCTCGTGCCCGCGCACGATCAGGGGGGGGTCCACCCGCCCGAACGCTTCGGCGAATTGCGCGGCCGAGGCGCCGGCCTGCGCGGGGTCGATCCAGATCTGCAGCCGCTCCAGCGGGTTGCCGGTTGGATCGGGGATGCGCATCGGCGTGATCCCGTCCAGTCCCGCTATCGCATCCTGCCACAGCGTCAGGGCCCGCGTCTCCTCGGTGCGGATGGCGGCGTGGTCGCGCTCCATCCACTGTTCCATGGCGGCGATGGCCCCGGCCAGGCTTTCCTTGCCGATCTTCATCCCCCGACCGATTCCGGTGTTCTGCAGATAGGCCGCACGGACCAGATCCTTCGTCCCCGCCACGATGCCCGAGGTCGGTCCCCCCAGAAACTTGTGACCGGAATAGATGACGATATCCGCCCCCTTTTCCAGAAACCCGCGAAGGTCGTATTCCGACGCGGCGTCGACGATGACCGGAATGCCCTTGGCATGGGCGATCTTGGCAAAGGTTTCCAACGGGATCATCCCGTAATCGACTACATGGTGCGACACGACATAGAGCGCGGCGGCACAGGTGTCGTCCAGGGCCGCGTCCAGTTGGTAATCCTTGACCGAGGTCGATTGCCCCACGATGCGGGTGCGCCCCCCGGCCAGCGCGATAGCCTGCGACACCGGCGCGCCGTATTCGCACAGATGCCCCATCTGCACCGCCACCGCGTTGCGCGGGCCGGGGTCGGTGGGCAGCGCCTCGGCGCGGGCGGGATCAAGTCCGGTTATCGTCGCGGCGACGGCCAGCGTGATCCCGGCACTGGCCGACGCGGTCAGGAACCCCGCTTCCGCCCCCGTCAGGCGGGCGATGACCTCGGACGCGCGGGTCTGCAATTCGTGGATGCGCACGAAGCGGGGCATGACGGCGGCCGTCGCCTCGGCCACCCGCGCGGTGGTGATCGACCCGCCAAGCGATGTCATGGTGCCCGATACGTTGATCATCCGGCCATACCCTGCGGCATCGTGCCAGGACCAATCGACGGGATGGGGGGTGTTTCGTATCATTCGACAATCTCCGGGTTCTTGCGGAAAGTTCCATAACTGTGATAGGTGGCCCAATAGCATGGATATGGGGCAGGGGCGACATGGACGATCAGGGCACACCGACCGATCCGGCACGCCGGTCGCGCACCAGCGGCATCGACCGGGCATTGCAGATTCTGGATATCCTGACCGAACGGCATCAGCCGATGACGGCGTATGAACTGGCCAAGGTCACGGGCGCGCCGCCCTCCACCGTCTACAAGCTGATCGACGAACTGCAGGAGCGGGCGATGCTGTCGCGCGGCAGCGACGGGCGGGCATGGCTGGGACCGCGCCTCATGCGCTACGGCCTCGCCTATCGCGCGCGGATGAGCGCGTTCGGCGAGGCGGAGCGGGCGATGTTCGCCCTGAACGAACGGGTGGGCGAAATGGTCCAGATCTGCGCCCGGGATGAGGGCATGATGCAGGTCGTGGCCATGGCGGAAGGGACCGGACCGTTTCGCGTCACCTCGGATGTGGGAACGCGGGTGCCGCTGAACTGGACCGCCTCGGGGCGGCTCTTGGTAGGCCATCTGCCGGACGAGGCGCGTCTGGCGGTGTTCCGCGCCTGCGCCCGACCATCGAATACCGGCCTTGCCGAAACCGACCCCGAAAAACTGTCGCGCATGGCCCACCGGGATTTCCACGACGGCCTGTCGGTGCAGATCGACACGTCCGAGGACGAGGTCGCCTGCATCGCCGCGCCGATCCGCGGGCTGGACGGAACGTGCGAATTGACGATGTCGGTCGTCATGCCCAAGCATCGGGTGCAGGATCGGTTCGATCTGATCGCCCGCGCCGTGCGGGATGCGGCCTTTTCGGTCGAACGGGCGCTTGGCCTGCATCATCGCGGCTGATCCGGCGCCAGTTCGAAGATCGCCTCGATCTCCACCGTGATGCGGTTGGGCAGGGATCCCACCCCGAACGAAGATCGCGCATGAACCCCCGGTTCGCCGAACACCTGCGCCAGAAGATCGGACGCCCCGTCGATCACGAAGGGATGGCGTTCGAAATCGGGGGCGGCATTGACCAGACCCAGAAGTTTCACGACCCCGCCCACGCGATCCAGCGTGCCATAGGCGTCGCGCAAGGCGGACAGGATGTTCACGGCGACCAGGGTCGCATGGTCGCGCGCCTCCTCGGCGGTGACGTCGCTGCCGACTTTGCCCCGGATCAGCGTGCCATCGGCCCGGACGGGCCCCTGACCCGAGACGTAGATCAGGCCGCCGCTTTGCCGCACGTTGCGGAACGATCCGATGGGGGACGGCGCGGCGCGGGGCAGGTCGATGCCCATGGCGGCAAGACGGGTTTCGGGCGTGGTCGCCAGGGTGTCACTGTCCATACAAGGCCTCGGTTCTTTTGCAGTAGCTGTCGTGATGGGGGCCGACCCGATGGGCCGCAGGATCCCCTTGGGCGCAGATGTCCTCGGCATGAGGGCATCGCGTGCGGAACACGCAGCCCGACGGGGGGGAGAGGGGGCTGGGAATATCGCCCTGCAACAGGGTGCGGTGGCGCGCCGCGCGCGGGTCCGGCACCGGGATGGCCGAGGTGAGGGCGCGGGTATAGGGATGGGCCGAGGCGTCGCGCACCCCGGCGGTCGGCCCCACTTCCATCAGGCGGCCCAGATACATCACCGCCACCTGATCGCACAGATAGTTCACGACCGACAGGTCATGGGCGATGAACAGCATGGTCAGGTTGCGACGCTGGCGCAGGTCCAGAAGAAGGTTCAGAACCTGCGCCTGGATCGACACGTCCAGCGCCGACACGCTTTCATCGGCGACGATGAACTCCGGCTCCAGCGCCAGCGCGCGGGCGATGCCGATCCGCTGCCGCTGCCCGCCCGAAAACGCGTGGGGATAACGGGTCATGTGATCCGCGCTTAAGCCCACCTCCTCCAGCAGGGCCGCCACCCGGTCCCGCCGGTCGCGCCGTGTGCCGATGCCATAGGCGACCAGCCCTTCGGCGATCAGGTCGCCCACCTTCAGGCGCGGGTTCAAGGACGAGACGGGGTCCTGAAAGATGATCTGCATCCGGCGGCGCATGTCGCGCATCGCCTTATCGTTCAGGTCCGTCAGTTCGGTGCCGTCGAAGCGGATCGTGCCGCGGGTCGGTTCGATGAGACGCAGGACGGTTCGCCCCAGCGTCGTCTTGCCCGACCCGCTTTCGCCCACGAGCCCAGTGATGGAGCCGCGGGGAATGTCCAGATCGACCCCACCCACCGCCTGAACGACCCCCGACGGGGTGGCGAAATGCTTGGTAAGGCCGCGAATTTCCAGCAAGGGGGATGTCATGCGGCCCCCGCGAAATCGAACAGGCAGGCCGACAGGTGGCCGGGCGCCTTGGGTTCAAGCGTCACCGGATTGCGGCAGACGGGTTGCGCATGAGGGCATCGGGGGGCAAAGGCGCAGCCCGGCGGCAGGGCCACCAGCGGCGGAACGCTGCCGGGAATGGGGACCAATCGCGCGCCCTCGGCCATGCCATCGCGCGGGATGGAGGCCAGAAGGCCCTGCGTGTAGGGGTGGCGCGTATGATCGAACAGATCCTCCACCCCCGCCTGTTCGACGACCGCGCCGGCATACATGACCGCCACCTCATCCGCCATTTCGGCCACGACGCCCATGTCGTGGGTGATGAACAGGATCGACATGCCCATGTCCTTTTGCAGCCGGCGCATCAGGTCCAGGATCTGCGCCTGGATGGTCACGTCCAGCGCGGTGGTCGGTTCGTCCGCGATCAAGAGGTCGGGGCGGCAGATCATTCCCATCGCGATCATCACCCGTTGCCGCATCCCGCCCGACAGTTCGTGCGGATAGGCGCGGGCGCGGGCCGCGGCGCCCGGAATCTCCACCAGTTCCAGCATCTCGATCACGCGGCGCTGGCGTTCGGCCCCGGTCAGGCGTTCGTGCAGCACCAGCATCTCACCGATCTGGTCGCCGATGGTGAACAGGGGGTTGAGCGAGGACATCGGTTCCTGAAAGATCATCGACATGCCCGGCCCGCGCAGGCGGCGGTATCCGGCGGTGTCCAGCGTCGCCAGATCGATCGTCCGCCCGTCGCGTTCGCGAAACAGCATCTGCCCTGCCATCACCCGTCCCGAAGGGGGCAGCAGACCCATCAGCGCCAACGAGGTCACGGATTTTCCCGACCCGCTTTCGCCCACAAGAGCCAGCGTGCGCCCGCGCCCCAGGGTGAAGCTGACATCGCGTAGCGCGGCCACGGCTGCCTGTCCCCGCCCGAAGCCTACCCTCAGGCCCTGCACCGACAGGATCGTGTCATCGGGCATCTGCATCGCGGTCTCCTTCACGTCAGCTTTCAGGTGGCAGGCGGCGGGCCGCCGTCTGCGCGTCCTCGCCAAGGATCGTCCAGCGGGGTTCGAAGACGCGATCCATCACCATGTGGTTGCCCTGGCTGTCCAGCACGTCGATGGCCGCCTCCTCCAGATCGAAGACGGTGAAGTCGGCGCGGAGGCCGGGGGACAGGCCCTCGGCCCCCGTCAGGCCCAGAACCGACCGCGGGGCGTTGGTCGTGGCCGCGACGCAATCGTCGAAATCCAGACCCACGGCCAAAAGCTTGGACACGGTGGTGGCCAGGTCATAGACCGGTTTGGCCATCGAATGCTGGTGCAGGTCGGTGGAGATGGAGAAGGGCCGCAGCCCGTCGGCGATCGAGTCGCGGGCCGTCTTGAAGTTGAACGAGGCGCCGCCGTGGCCGATATCCATCAGGATCCCGCGCGCCGCCATGTCCTGCGCCATCTGGAACAGCGCCGCCGTGTCGCGGATCGACCCCGCCGCCTTGCCGTTGAAGCAATGGGTGACGATGTCGCCGGGGGTCAGCAGCTCGAACACCTCGTCGATCAGGGGCGGGGGTTCGCCCACATGCACCATCAGGGGCAGGTTCGTCATCTCGGCCACGCGCTTGGCGATCTTGGCCGGGGTGATGCCCCAGCTGCCCACGATCACCCCCGACGCGCGGACCTTGATGCCGCAGATCACGTCGCGGTTCGCCTCGATGACCGCAAGGGTGCGGTCGATGTCGATAGACCGCCAGTCGATCAGTTCGGGCACGCGGTTGCAGGCCACAAGCCCGATGGATCCGATGTTGAGGAAGGCCTTGATCGTCTCGCTTGCCGGGTCGATGATGTATTCGCGCAGGCCGTGGAAACTCGCCTCGCCCGCCGATCCCGCATCGGCCATGGCCGTGACGCCCGTGGGCCGCCCCGCCTCGGCCGCGCGGACGGAAATGTCGGTGCCCCCGTGCCAGACATGCACATGCAGGTCGCACCATCCGGGGGACAGGAAGGCCCCGTTCAGATCCAGGACCTTCGCCCCGTCGATCGCGCCGGGCGCGATGCGACCATCGGCATCCACGTGGATTTCGGTGGCGTGGCCGTCGAACCCCACGGCCTTGAAGTTGGTCAGTCTGAGCGGCACGTCACGTCTCCTTGGCAAGTTTCGGATCCAGCGCGTCGCGCAATCCGTCGCCCACGATCTGCAGCGACAGGACCGACAGCGCGATGGCAAGGCCGGGAAAGAGGATCAGGAAAAAGGCGTTGTCGATATACTGCCGCCCTTCGTTGACCATGATGCCCCAGGTGGGGATCGTGGGATCGACGCCGATGCCCAGAAAGGACAGGCCCGCCTCGGCCAGCATGGCATAGGCGAAGATGAAGGTGGCCTGCACCAGAATGGGCGACAGGATGTTGCGGAGCACATGGGTGATCATGATCGTGGGGGTGCGGGTTCCCAAGGCGCGGGCGGCCTCGACATAAGGCAGTTCGCGGATCACGAGGGTGGAGGCGCGAACGATCCGCGCGATCCGCGGGGCATAGACGATGGACAGCGCCAGGATGACGTTGATCATCGACCCGCCGAAGATCGCCACCAGAGACAGCGCCAGAAGAATGTCGGGAAAGGCCATCATCGCGTCGATCACGCGCGACAGCGACGTGTCCAGGCGGCGAAAGAACCCCGCCACCAGGCCGATGGCGATCCCCGCCGCCGAGGACAGGAGCGCCACCCCCAGCCCGATCCCGAGCGAGGTCTGCCCCGCCACCATCAGCCGCCCCAGCACGTCGCGGCCAAAGGCATCGGCGCCCAGCAAATATTCTCCTCCCGGCCCCGTCAGGCGGTTGCGCACCGACATGCCCCCGATCTGCGTCACCCCAAGGGTGGGCAACAGGAAGCACGCGGCCACGATGGTCACGAACACGATCAGGGCGACCAGAACCGACGGACGTTGCAGCAAAAGGCGGCGAACGCCGGGGGCGGAGCTTGCGGCGGCCATCAGTATTTCACCCTTTTGTCGACGACGAGATAGAGAAGATCGGTGATGAGATTGACCAGCACATACAGCGCCGCGACCACGATCAACGTCCCCTGGATCACCGGATAATCCCGGCGCAGAACGGCGTTCACGACCAGATTTCCCATGCCCGGAAGGTTGAACACCCGTTCGGTCACCACCGCGCCCGACACCAGAAGGGCAAAGGTCAGCCCCACGACGGTGATGATCGGAATGCCCGCGTTTTTCAGTGCGTGGCGCAGGATCACGCGCCGTTCGCGCATACCCTTGGCGCGGGCGGTGCGCACGTAATCCTCGCCCAAGATCTCCAGCATGGAGGCGCGGGTGAAGCGCAGGATCAACGCCGAATTCGTGATGCCCAGCGTGATCGACGGCAGGATGAGATGCCGCATCCGTTCCGCGAAATCGGCGCCTGCGCTGCCATAGCCCGAGGCGGGGAACCATCCCAGATCCGTCGCCAGATATCGCTGGAAGATCAGACCGGTCAGAAAGCTGGGCACCGAGGCCGCCAGCATCGCCGTCGTGATGGAGCTTTGGTCCAGAAACGATCCGCGACGATAGGCGGCCCAGATCCCCACCGGCGTGGCGATGACCAGCGCCACCAGAAGCGAGAACAGCGCCAGAAAGATCGTGGGTTCCGCCCGGCTGGCCAGAACGGTCGTGACCGGCTGATTGAAGAACAGCGATTGTCCCAGATCGCCCCGCAGGGCATTGGACAGGAACGTCCCGAACTGCACGATGATCGGTTGATCCAGGCCAAGGCGCAGGCGCAGGGCGTTCACCTCCTCCGGGGTGGCGTCGGGGCCCAGCATCAACGACGCGGGATCGCCCGGGGCCAGACGAACCAGGATGAAGGCGATGGTCAGCACCAGCAGGATGACGACGATCATCCCGATCAGACGGTTCAGAAGATAGCGCATGGGTCTCTCATGATGCCTTGCGAGGGGCCGGACCGGTGCCGGCCCCGTGGCGTTGCGTCACTGCGTGATGTCGGCGTTCCAGAAGGCGGGCCAGGGCGAGGGCACGACCCCCGACAGGGCGCGTGATTTGCCTTGCAGCGCGTTGAAATTGCCGACTTTCAACATGCCGACATCCTCATAGACCTGCTGTTGCAGCTCGGCATAGATCGCCACCCGCTTGGCCGGATCGGTTTCACGGGTGAACCGGTCCAGAATCTCGTCCTTGGTCGGGTTCGCCCATCCTTCCCGCGCGGTGGAGAAGAGCGAGGAGGTCAGCGTCGGTTCCGGCAGGAAGGGCGAATGCGTGATGTAGATGTCCCAGAGTTCGGGGTTGTCGCGGTTCTGTGCCAGCGTCGCCCAATCGACCACGTCCATCTGAACGGTGAAGCCCGCCATCTCCAGCGCCATGCGCGCGACCTCGGCCATCTGGTAATGGAACTCGTATTGACGAGAGGTCAGGATGCGCAGGGGCTGGCCGTCATATCCGGCCTCCTCCAGATATTCGGCGGCCTTTTCGGGGTCGTTGATGTTGTAAAGCTCGGTCCCTGCCTCGGTGTGCCAGGGCCATCCTTCGGGATAAAGCGCCCCGTCGGTCTGAAAGAACTTCTCGTCCCCGAAGGCCGCGAACAGCATGTCGTCATAGGGCAGGGCGGCCTGCACCGCGCGCCGGATGTTCAGGTCGGTCATCAGCCCTTGCTTGTGGTTGATGGCCATCAACGGAAAGCCGAACGGTTCCAGCAGGACGGGTTCGGCCACGTCCGATGCCGCGATCCGGTCGAAGGCTTCGGTGGACAGGCTGTCGGCATAATCGAACTGGCCCGACAGCAGGCCTTCGACCCGGGTGTTGGTGTCGGGCACGGGCACGAAACGGATCTCGTCCGGGGTCTGTGCCCGGTCGCCCGAGACGGGTTGGGTATAGTCGTCGAACCGGACCAGTTGCGTGTATTGGTCGGGTTGATAGGATTGAAGCTTGTAGGGGCCTGTGCCCACGGGTTCGGCGATCTGCGGGGCGATGATCTCTTCGGGATAGATCGCGGCGGCCGAGTTCGAGAACGCCAGAAGGGTCGGCAGCGGCGCGTAGGGTTCGGTCATGCGGATGGTCACCTCGGACGGGCCGGTCGCCTCGATCGCGGCGATCTTGTCCGCGACGGCCATGCCGCGGCTTGCCACCTCGGTCCAGCGCGTCAATGAGGCGACGACGTCCGCGCTGTCCATCGTGGACCCGTCATGGAAGGTGACGCCTTCGCGCAGGGGAATGACATAGGTGGTGCCATCGTCGCCGACCTGCGGCAGGGCCGCGGCCAGAAGCGGGACGACCTGCCAGTTTTCGTCGAATGTATAAAGGGTTTCGACGATATGCTGGGTGACGATGCTGACGACATCCTTGGTCGAGATCATGGGATCGAACGTGTCGGCATCGCCGATGATGGCCACGTCGATCACGGTCTGGGCCGACAGCGGGCCGGCGCAAAGGGCAACGGCGGCCGAGGCGAGGCAGGTGGCGCGGAATGACATCGAAGGCTCCCTGTATTCTTTTATAATGACATATAGTGCGCAATAATATTCAGCGCGCAATGACCCATTGCTGTCAATCATGTTCCATAGCTGCGGATTATATTTCGCCCTTATTGGGCCGTCGCGGTCAACTGTCGCGGAACGCCTTGTCGAAATAAACGCCCAACGGGTGCAAAAGATAGGCGAGAGGAGAGCGTTCGCCGGTGCGGATGAACGTCTCCACCGGCATTCCAGGGACCAGACGGAAATCCCCCGGCAGCCCGATGTCATCCATGTCGGGGGCGATATCGACGCGGTAGAAGGACTGGCCCGAGGGTCGATCCTCCAGCGCATCGGCGGACACGGTCAGGACATGGCCGCTCAGTTGGGGCGTGGTCCGGGCCGGAAAGGCGGAGAATTGCAGCCGAACCTCTTGGCCCGGCCGAACCTCGTCCACATCGCCGATCGACACCTGCGCCACGACCCGCAGCGGACGGTCCTGCGGCACAAGAAACAGCAGCGGATCGGCGGGTTTCAGCACCGCGCGCCGGGCGGTGACGGCCAGATCCAGCACCACGCCGTCGACCGGGGCGCGGATGTCCAGCCGCGACAGCTGACCGATCAGGGCGTGGCGCCGTTCGGCCAGTTCCAGTTCCTGAAACCCCAGTTCGCGCAATTCGGTCAGGGCGGTTTCGCGGCGGCCCTTTTCCAGCCTCAGGATTTCCAGATTGTATTCGGCGGCGCGGCTTCGCGCCTGTGCACGCTCGGCGATCAGGCTTCCGACCTCCCCGATCAGGCGCGCCTCCTCGCGCTCCAGCGCCAGAACCCGCGACAGTTGCGTCAGGCCCTGATCCAGCAACTGCCGCTGCAGATCCAGTTCGCGCGCGATCAGGGATTGCTGGGTTTCCATCGAGGACAGTTGAACGTCGATGCCTTCGATCTGGCTTTGCACCTGCGCGCCGCGTTCTTCGATCTGCCCGATTTCCTGGCGCAGCGTGTCGGCCCGCGCCTGAAACAGCGCGGTCTGGCTGGCCATCAGGGGCGCGATGGCCGGATGGCCGGGTGCCTCGCTCAGCAGATCGTCGGGAAAGGTCAGGGCCTTGGCGTCGTCGCGTTCCGCTTCCAACCGGGCGCTGCGGGCCAGAAGTTCGAACAACTGCCCCTCCACGACCGTAAGGTCGGAGCGCAGATCGACATCGTCCAGCCGGACCAGAATGTCGCCCGCCGCGACCGTGTCCCCCTCCTGCACGAAGATCCGGTCCACCACCCCGCCATCGGGATGCTGCACGACCTGTCGGTTCTGCTGCACCTGCACGACGCCGGGGGCGATCACCGCCCCGTCCAGACGCGAGAATGTGGCCCATGACCCCACGCCCCCGAACAACAGAAGGGCGGTGACGAACCCGGTGATGAGCGCCTTGCGCGTTCCGGCGATCATGCGACACCCCGTTCGCCGGCGGCCTCGCGCGGGCGGACCATGTCGCGCAGAACCGTGTCGCGCGGGCCGAACAGGCGCTGCGTTCCCTTGTCCAGCACCAGAAGCAGATCGCATTCCTGAATCGCGGCGGGCCGATGCGCCATGATGAACACGACCCCGCCCGCCGCCTTCACATGGCGGATGGCCCCGTTCAGCGCCGCCGTCCCGTCCTGATCGAGGTTCGAATTCGGCTCGTCCAGCACCAGGCAGACCGGATCGCCGAACAGCGCCCGCGCCAGCCCCAGACGCTGGACCTGCCCGCCCGACAGGGGGGCGCCCGTGGGGGACAGGGGCGTGTCATACCCATGGGGCAGGCCAAGGATCATCTGATGCGCCCCCGCCCGTTCCGCCGCGCGCACGACGGCGGCGGCGTCGGGATCGGGGGTCAGGCGGGCGATGTTGTCGGCCACCGTCCCCTCGAACAGGGTGACCTGCTGGGGCAGATATCCCATCAGCCCGCCCAAGGTGTCGGGGTCGTATTGATCCAGCGCCGCGCCGCCCAGCCGGATGTCGCCCGCGGTCGGGCGGGCCAGCCCCGTCAGCGCGCGGGCCAGCGTGGATTTTCCCGACCCGGACGGCCCGATGACGCCCACGGCCTGACCGGGCCGCACCTCGAACCCGATGTTGCGCAGCAGCGCCTTCGCCTCGCCCGGCGGATAGATCGCGAGTTCCCGCACGACGATCCGGGCCGCCGGGCGGGGAAGGGCGGTGCGCGCCGGGGCCGGGGGCACCGCCGTCAGAAGGCCGGACAGCCGCCGCCAGCCCTCGCGGGCGCGGGTCACCAGCGCCCATTGGCCGATCACCATCTCGGTCGGGGCCAGCGCCCGGCCCATCAGGATGGAACTTGCGATCATCGCGCCCGCCCCGATCTCCTCCTGCAGGACGAGCCATGCGCCGACGCCCAGCATGATCGACTGCAAAAGCTGGCGAAACGTCTTGGTCAGCACCGAAAATCCGCCCGAGAGATCGCTGGCGCGCAGGCCCGCCCCCTTGCCCTGCCGACGGATGCCCATCCAGCGTTCCTGCGCCGCCGATTGCATCCCCAGCCCGCGCAACGTGTCGGCATCGCGGCGAAAGGTCGTGGCAAGTCCATCGGCCGCCAGACCCAGCCGCCCGGCGGCGATTAACGGCTTCTTGGTCATCCACTGGTTAAGCAGGGTGATCACGACCAGCACCACGGTGCCCGCCACCGCCACCGCCCCCAGCACCGGATGAAGGACGAAGATGATCCCCGCGAAAATCGGCACCCATGGCATGTCGCACAGGGCCAGCAACACAGGCGAAGCGATCACCCGTTGCACGCTTTCCAGATCCTGCAGGGCAGAGGCCGCGGCGGGGTTCTTCGGATCCGTTCGCGCAAGCTCGGTCCCGGCCCGCAGCACCCGCAGATCCAGATCATCCAGAAACGCCGCCCCGACCCGCGCCGCCAGCCGCCCGCGGGCATGATCCAGAAGCCCCATTGCCACGAAGCACACCACCAGAAGGACCGACAATGCGACCAGCGTCGACGTGGACCGTGACGGCAGGACCCGGTCATAGACCTGGAGCATATAGAGCGGTCCGGCCAGCACCAGAAGGTTCGCAAGACCCGAGAAGATCAGGATCGCCCCC
This sequence comes from Falsirhodobacter halotolerans, assembly GCF_022899245.1. Taxonomy (NCBI): domain Bacteria; kingdom Pseudomonadati; phylum Pseudomonadota; class Alphaproteobacteria; order Rhodobacterales; family Paracoccaceae; genus Falsirhodobacter; species Falsirhodobacter halotolerans. The sequence goes on along the minus strand of NZ_JALJAZ010000003.1, from coordinate 173,008 downwards.
CCGATCCAACCCGATCGCCGGAGGGTCCGCCACAATTCGAAGCGCCCGCGCGCGGCAGAGGGTCCGGTCATCGACATTGGCCGCCTTGACCCGCCCCTGGCGCGACGCGTGGGCTGCGGGTGGTCCGGCCCTTGCCATGCGTTCGAATGTGCCGATGGGCCACTCTTGCATCCCCCGCTACTCAACCCTAAGTTGTATTTTAATCCGAGATCGACGTTTGAACAGGCATTCCCCGGTGCGCAGGTCGTCTTTTTCGTTCCGGCTCCGCGCGCCCTTTCGTTTCAACCCATCCTGCATTGTATGGAGACGGTACGTATGGCCAGCACATCTCATCTGAACATCATCAACCTTCAGGTCATGGCCGAGGATCAGATCGCCATCGACCAGGCGAACGGCACCTATGCGGAAAATCAGGCGTCGAACAGCAAATACTACCTGTGGCAGAGCGACTTCCAGACGATCCCGGTCGCGATGACGGGCAACCCGGAGCTTTATGCCGCGCGCCTGCGCGACGCCCTGCCCGAGGTGACGACGCTGCGGATGCCGTTCAACACCCACAGCTTCAACGCCGACGGCACCCTTCATCCGCAATACGAACGCTTCCTTGAAGCGGCGGTGAAAGAGGGGTTCACCCTGATCATGGTCCAGATGAACGGCGAGGCGCAGGAGCTGACCGCCAGCGGCCCGGATGCCGTGGGCCAGATGCGCGATGCCCTGACCGGAGAGGTCTATACCTCGATGGAGACGGCCTGGACCCAGATGCTCGACTGGATGGACGGGCATCCCGCGGTGCAGGACGCGGTCTATGGCTATGAGATCGTCAACGAACCCGCCGCCTACAACACCGCCACCCAGCTGTCGTCCAACCGCCCGCAGGCCCTGAACGAGTTCGTGGCCCTTTATGCCGAACACATGGTCCAGCTGGGGCAGATGATCGAGGAGCGGGCGGGCGATGCCAAGATCATGGTGGGCGGCTGGAACTATTCCGCGCAATTCCAGCAGCTGGCCGATATCTCCATGGGGTCGGGCAGCGCGCTTGATTACATCCGCGAGGGTCTGGGCGACAGCCTCGTGTGGTCCGCGCACCTCTATCCCGGATGGCTGGGCACGGGCGGCATGTCCGATCCCGATGACGTGCGCGCGCGTCTGGACGAGATTTATGGACCGATCCTGGCCGATGAGATGATCCTGACCGAGACCAACGCCCAGGGCAATCAGGCCTACAACCTGATCTCGGACCGGCCCGAGGTGCAGGGGTTCACCGGCGCCTATGACTGGTTTGCCGATCACGGCGTGGCGATAAGCTGGTTCACGGGCAGCCAGTATGGCGAATCCAACCTGTCCCGGATGGACCCGGACGGCACGCTGCGCTTCGTGCAGCAGGGCAGCTATGCCGCCGCGATGGACGCCTTTTCGCTTGGCGGGGAGGATGCGGCCCATGCGGGGGCCGAGAATGTCGATGTGCAACTGATCCGCGGCTTTCTGCGCAATCAGACGAACGACCCCGATTACAATCCCGGCAACCCGTTCGACATCGCGCAATATCTTGGTGTCGCCTTCGGCCATGGCGGCAACGACACGCTGACGGGCAGCGATCAGGCCAACAACTTCCTTTATGGCGGCACGGGCAATGACAGCGTCATGGGCAGCCGTTATGACGATTTCCTGTATGGGCAGGACGGCAACGACACGGTGCATGGCGGTGCCGGCGGTCACGATCACCTGTTCGGGGGCCGGGGCGATGACAGCATATTCGGCGGCGCGGGCATCAGCCAGATGTATGGCGGCGCGGGCGGCGACACCTTCGTCGCCCATCCGCACGGTCGGACGATTCTGGTCGATTTCGCCCCGTCCGAAGGCGATGCGCTGATCGTCAACCAACGGAACTTCGGGCCGGACGCGTTTCGCGCCAACGCTCAGGCGTTCGATTTCGACGGCACCGGCCCCCTCGATCTGCGCGTCACCCTTCCCGGCGGGGGCGAGATCGTGATCATCGGCATGGGCGAGCGGATCGACGAGGTGGTGGGCGCCCTTCTGCCCGCCGAAGGGAATGTCGAACCGGTCGATCCCATCTCGTCCGATCAGCTGTTGCAGGGCCGTCAGGGCCCCGACACGCTGGAAGGCGGGGACGGCAACGACACCATCTATGGCGACCCGGAAAACAGCTTCGGCGATGACAGCATCACCGGCGGGGCGGGCAACGATCTCATCTATGGCGTCGGCGGGAACGACTGGATCCACAGCGGTGTGGGGACCGACACCGTCTATGGCGGCAATGGCAACGACACCATCTATGGCGGCCTGCACAACGACGTCCTTTATGGCGACGGGGGCAATGACGAGATCTATGGCGAGAACGGCAACGATTCCATCTATGGCGGGGCGGGCAACGACCTTCTGAACGGGGGCGGCGGCAGCGATGTCATGGAGGGGGGCGATGGCAGCGACATGATGCTGGGTGAGGGCGGCAACGATCTGATGTACGGCGGCAACGGCAACGACACGATGTACGGGGGCAACCACAACGACACCCTTTATGGCGAAGGGTCGAACGACCTCATGTATGGCGATCGTGGCAATGACGTCCTTTATGGCGGTCTGGGTCAGGACACGCTTTACGGCGGCGCCGACGACGATCAGCTGTATGGCGAGGATTCGAGCGACCTCCTATACGGCGAGGCCGGGAACGACACGCTGAACGGCGGGGGCGGGACCGACACGCTTCATGGCGGCGACGGCAACGACGTGCTGGACGGTGGTCTGGCGAACGACCGTCTTTATGGCGAGGCGGGGAACGACATCCTGCTGGGCGGTGGCGGCAACGACTGGATCTCGGGCGGTTCCGGTCAGGATGTGGCCACGGGCGGCAGCGGGTCGGACACATTCGTGTTCGATTTCGGCGACGATCAGCTTACGGTCACCGACTTCTCCCTCCGCGAGAATGACATCCTGCATATCAACGCCCAGCTTGTGGGCGGGGATATGACCCTGGCCGCACTGCAGGACCGCATGACGGTCAACGGGTTGGGAACGACCATCACCTTCGACAACGGCGACCTGCTGTTCCTGCAGAATTTCCAAGGGACATTGACCGAAAACCACGTCGATTACTTCTGACGCGCAGAATATGCGACGATGCGTCGCGTGGGCGGGGAACCATTCACGCGACGCCACGTTGATAGTCACCAATTCGTGAGATCATCCATGCACATCCTGCACGTCGCCCTCGGCGGTTGCCTCAAGGCACCGCCCGTCGAATACGGCTTGTCCGAAGATACGGGCGGCCACATCGCCTATATCCTCGGGGCCGCGACGCGGCAGGCGCAGCGCGGCGCGCGGGTGGATATCGTGACCCGCGCGTTCGACACCTTCGGCCCCCATTACATGACGGCGCGTGAGGCGTTCGCCCCCAACGGCCACATCATCCGCCTGCGCACGCAGACCCCGACCTATCTGACCAAGGCCGCCCTGTGGGACGAGGTTCCCGCCCTGACCGCCGCCCTTCGCGACCATCTGCGCAAGGGGCCCCGGCCCGACGTGATCCACGCCCATTTCGCCGACGCGGCGGAGGTGGCCTTGGCCGTCGGACGCTCGTTCGACATTCCGGTGGTTTATACCCCCCACTCGCTGGCCTTGGACAAGGTCGGCGGCGGGGTGGAGCGTCGCCGCATCGAGGCGGAACGCCGGGCCATCCGCACCGCCGCAGCCATCATCGTGTCCAGCCGGGATGAGGTGGAGCGTCAGATCACCGCCTATGATCCCAACGCCATGGTCCGCGCCCGACGCATATCGCCCGGCGTGACGCTTCTGCCCGAGGGCGACGCAAAGGATGCGCGCGCGCTTCTGGCCGGTGGGCTGACGGATATGGACCGGCCCATGGTTCTGGCCATCGCGCGGCCGGTGGCCAAGAAGAACCTGATCGCCCTCGTGCGCGCCTTTGCCTGCGATGCGGCGCTGCGCGACCGGGCCAATCTGGTGATCCTTGCGGGCCAGCACGCCACCGCCGAACCCGCCGCGCGCCGGTTGGTGGAGGACTTGCGGCAGGCGGGCGCGGGGATGGAGGAGATCTTCGCGCTGCCCCCGGCCCACACGTCGCACCACGTGGCGGGGCTCTATCGTCTGGCCGCCGAAACCCGTGGCGTGTTCGTCAATCCCGCCCTGTTCGAACCGTTCGGCCTGACCCTGCTGGAGGCGGCGCAGGCAGGGTTGCCCGTGGTGGCCACGCGGCATGGCGGCCCGTCGGCCATTCTGCGCGATCTGGACCACGGCCACCTGATCGACCCGCAAGACCCCGCTGACATCGCCCGCGCCTGCCGCGCGCTGATCGGTGATGCCGCGGCTTGGGATCGCGCCTCGGCCAAGGCGCGTGCGGGGGTGGGGCGCTACGACTGGGACCGGTATGCGTTGGAAAGCCTGACGTTGTATCGCAGCCTGCGCACGGCGCGGCCCGCCCCCCTCCGTCGGATGATGGCCGAGGGCGCGGCATGACGCGGCCCATCGGCTATTTCGTCCACCATCAGGGACGGGGCCATGCGGAGCGGTGTGCGGCGGTGGTCAACGCCCTGCCCGCGACCCGCCCGGTGACGATTTTCTGCGCGCGCGACGACATGTTTCCCACCCTGCGCCCCGGCGCGACCGTTCACCGCATCCCGTCCCTGTTCGAACCGTCGGGGGCCGAGGTGGGAATGGACTGGATCCCCACCCCCCACACCCTGCACTGCGCCCCGGTCGGTTGGCCCGGCATTCGCATGGCGATGGGCCGCATGGCCGCCTGGTTCATGGAGGCCAACCCCGCCCTGATGATCAGCGACGTATCGGCCGAGGTGGCGCAGCTGGCCCGCATCTGCTCGGTCCCGCATGTGAAGGTGATCCAGCATGGCGACCGCAGCGATCCGGGGCATCGCGCGGCCTATGACGGAGCGGCGGGGCTTCTTGCGCCGTTCCATCCCGCACTGGACCAGCCGGCTTGGGCGGACCTTGCCGACCGGATGTTTCACGCGCCGGGGCTTGGCTGCCCCGCCACCCCCGCGCCCGACCGCGCGGCGGCCCGCACGCGCCTTGGCCTCGACCCCGCGCGCAAGGTGATTCTGGTGCTGTCGGGCAAGGGCGGCAACGGGTTCGCGCAGGCCCCCATCGGGGTCGGTGCCCGTGCGATGCCCGACACGCAATGGATCACCGCCGGCCATGTGGAGCGGGATTGGCACGCGACCGAGCCGTCGAACCTGCGCCATTTCGGGTGGGTCGACGGTGTTGCGGATCATGTCGCGGCGGCGGATGTCGTCGTCGCCTCCACCGGCAACACGACCTGCCAACAGATTCTGGCGGCGGGCATCCCATGGATCGCCGTGCCCGAGTGGCGGTATTTCGACGAACAGGTGTGGAAGGCCCGCGCGCTGGACGCGGCGGGTGCGGCGGTGCATCTGCCCCACCTGCCGTCGTCCGCCCACGCCTGGCACCGCGCGATGGCAGAGGTTGCCGCCCGTCACGATCCCGCTCGCCAACAGGCGCTGACCGGCGCCGATGCCGCCTCCCGTACGGCGGCGTGGCTGGAATCCCTGATCCAGCGTCTGTGGGCCGATGCCGCGCCCAATGTCATTCCCCTGTCCGCGTCCTGAGGTGACCATCATGCCCCCTTCCGTTTCCGTTCTGACCATTGCCAAAGGCCGTGATGCCCACCTGAAGAACATGATGCTGGGTCTGGCCCGCCAGACCGTTCCGCCGGTCGAATTGATCATCGCGCATATGCAGGACACACCCTATGCCGATCTGCCCGACATGCCATTCCCGGTGCGCCAGATCGCCGTCACGGGGGCGGAGCTGCCTTTGGCCCGCGCCCGGAATGTGGCGGCCGGCGCGGCGTCGGGGGCGATGCTGGTCTTTCTGGACGTGGATTGCATTCCCGGCCCCACGCTGATCGCCGATTACCTTTCGCCCGAGTTCGACGGGCTGACGATGGGCGAGGTGGCCTATCTGCCCGGCGGGGCCACCCCCGACGGATGGCGAACCGAGGATTTCGAACCGCTTGCCGTGCGCCATTCCGACCGTCAGGGCCCGCCTGCACACGGAATCGAGATCTGCGAGGATTATCGCTGCTTCTGGTCGCTGAACTTCGCCCTTCCCACCGCCCTGTTCGACCGCGTCGGCGGGTTTGACGAACGGTTCACCGGCTATGGCGGCGAGGATACGGATTTCGGCAAATCCCTGACCGCGCAAGGCGGGCGCATCGCATGGATTCCGGGGGCCAAGGTGTATCACCAGTATCACCCCCATCACATGCCCCCCGTCCATCATCTGCACAGCGTGGTTCGCAACGCCGAACTGTTCGCGCAGAAATGGGGCTATCGCACGATGGAGCATTGGCTTTACGCCTTCATGCTGATGGGGCTGATCGACAACGCCGGCCCGACCATCCGCATTCTGCGCGATCCCGACGCGGAAGATATCGCCTTCACCCGGCAGGAGGCGCACATGCCCTATGCCAACACGCGCCGGATCCTGAACCTGCTGAAGGAACGCCACGGGCTGACGATCGAGGCGGGGTCCGCCGATCCGGGGCAGAAGGCCCTGCTGCGCCCCGCCATCGCGGCGGAATGATGCGGATCGCGGTCCTTGCCCATGTGCGTCATCCGGTCAAACCCCCCTTCATGGGCGGGATGGAGGCGCATTCCTGGGCCTTGACCCAAGGGCTCATGGCGCGCGGCCACGATGTCACGTTGTTCGCCGCAGGCGACAGCGATCCGCAGTTCCGCATCCATCCGGTGCTGGAGCAGCATTACGACCTGCGCTATCCGTGGAACGATTACGTCGAAACCAAGGTGCTGCACGACCATCTGGACGGCGGGTTCGCCCGCGCCTGCGAGGGCCTTACGGCGGGCGGGTTCGACGTCGTTCACAACAACACGCTGCACCGTTATCCCCCGCGTCTGGCGCGGGCGCGGCGTATGCCGATGGTCACCTCGCTGCACATTCCGCCCTTCGACGCGATCCACCGCGCAGTGCGGGAAAGCGCGGCCCCGTGGTCGCTGTTCACCGTCACTTCGGCCCGCCAGTTGGATGGCTGGTGGCCGGAAGGTCCGCCACCGGCGGCGCATGTCGCCCATAACGGTATCGATATCGGGCTGTGGCCCTTTCAGGCCAAGGGGGACGGCACGGCGGTCTGGGCGGGTCGCATCGCCCGGAACAAGGGCCCGGACCGCGCGGTTGAGGCGGCGCTGCGCACCGGCATTCCGCTGACGCTGTTCGGTGTGATCGAGGATCGCGCGCTTTTCGACGCGACCATCGCGCCGCATCTGGGGGCGCAGATCCGCTATGGTGGGCATCTGGCGGGGTCGGATCTGGCGGCGGCGATCGGGGGCGCATCGGTCCTGATGTTCACACCGCTGTGGGACGAACCTTTTGGTCTGGTCGCGGTGGAGGCGATGTCATGCGGCCTGCCGGTCGCCGCCTTCGACATGGGTGCCGCGCGCGAGGTCATCGGCGAGGCGGGGCGCTTTGCCGATCCCGACGATGCGGCGGGCTTTGACCGTGCCCTTGTGCAGGCGATGGACATTCCCCGCACCCTTCCCCGCGCGCGGGTGGAGGCGCGGTTCACGCTGGATCGGATGATCGACCGGTATGAGGCGCTTTATGCGGCGGCCATCGCGGCGCGGGACGCCCCGGCCCCCTCGGTGCGGTTTCCCGAAATCGAATTGCCCGCCCATCTGGCCCCGGCGGCCCCCGTCATGTCCGTCTGACCTCTGCGCCGATCGGGTCGCCAAGGCGGTCCAGAATATCCGCGTCGATGCCGCGAATGTCCCGTCGCCCGCACAGGGCCATGGTGACATCCAGTTCGTGGCGCAGGATGTTCAAGGCCCGCGTCACGCCCGCCTTGCCCCCCGCCCCCAACCCCCACAGGAAGGGCCGCCCGACATACGTTCCCTTCGCCCCAAGGGCCAGCGCCTTCAGGATGTCCTGCCCCGACCGGATGCCGCCGTCCAGATGCACCTCGATCTGATCGCCCACCGCCCCCACCACCCCCGGCAGGGCCGAGATGGAGGAGCGGGCCCCGTCCAGCTGCCGCCCGCCATGGTTCGACACGATGATCGCATCCGCGCCGCGCCCAAGCGCCATGCGCGCATCCTCCGGGTCCAGAATGCCCTTCAGGATCAGCTTGCCCGGCCACCGGTCGCGGATCCAGGTCACATCCTCCCATGACAGGCGCGGGTCGAACTGATCCGCCGTCCAGGACGCCAGCGACGACAGGTCCGAAACGTTCTTCACATGCCCCACGATGTTGCCGAAGCCGCGCCGCCGCGTCCGCATCATCCCGAGCGCCCAACGCGGCCGGGTTGCCACCTGCCACGCGTGTTTGGGCGTCCAGCGGGGCGGGGCGGACAGGCCGTTGCGCAGATCCTTGTGGCGTTGCCCCATGATCTGCAGATCAAGCGTCAGCACAAGGGTCGAACAGCCCGCCGCCGCCGCCCGCGCCATCAGGCTTTCCACGAACGCGCGGTCGCGCATGACATAAAGCTGGAACCAGAACGGGCGGGTGGTGACGGAAGCGACGTCCTCGATCGAGCAGATGGACATGGTGGAGAGGGTGAACGGCACGCCGAACGCCTCGGCGGCCTGCGCGGCCAACATCTCGCCATCGGGATGCTGCATTCCGGTCAGGCCGGTGGGGGCCAGCGCCACCGGCATCGCCACGGGTTCATCCACCATCAGGCTGGCAAGGTTGCGGTCGGTCATGTCCACCAGAACCCGTTGGCGCAGGCCGATGCGGGCGAAATCCGCCTGGTTCGCGCGATAAGTGCTTTCGGTCCACGCGCCGGAATGGGCGTAATCGAAGAACATCTTCGGCACGCGCCGCCGCGCCATGTGCATCAGATCGTCGATGGTCAACGCGTCGGTGATCGTCATGCCGGGCCCTTGTTTTCACATCTGTGCTGCAAGCTTAGGGCGGGTGGCGGCGCGGGGGAAGCTGTTCTTCCACCCCATCCCCACGGGCGGCACGCGGATGTGAAGGGCCGGGGCATGGTCGGTATCCGGCCCCCATGCCATGCTGTTTCCACCCTGCCCGAAGGACCGTGCCATGCGCCATATCGTTTCCAGCCTTGCCATCTGCGCCCTGTCGGCGTTGCCCGCCGCCGCGCAGTTCGCGACCTTGCCGTCCCCCTCCTCGCCCATGGTCTTTTCCCCCGCGCAATGTGGGGCGCTGCAGGAAATCCAGGGCGCCGTGGCCACCCGTTCCGCGGCAGAGATCGAGCGGATCGGCGCGGCGATGGAGGCCAACCAGAACGCCGACCCGGCCGATGTCGCGCGCATCTCCGGCCTGTCGCTGCCCACGGTCACCACGATCGGCAGGCTGAGCCAGCAGGAGGGGATGGTCTTCTCGCTCACCTTCGGGTCCATGCTGCGCCATTATCATCCCGACCTGCTGACGAAGGTGCTGCGCGAACGGGGCCCGCTGGGGCAGGTGCCCGACGTGACGAACAATCCCTTCGGCATGGCGCTGCTGGACGGCCTGATGACCAGCGCGCAAGAGGCGTATCTGTCGCAATGCGGCTGACGGGCCCTCGTCCACGCCGCCCCTGCGGGCTATAGGGGGGACGGCGGCACTGGTCCCGCCCGGTGATGACGAAGGTATGGCCCATGTGGTGGATTCCGGTGACCCTGATCGCGGCGGCCGCGCAAACGGGGCGCAACGCCGCCCAACGGGGCCTGACCGCGCAGATCGGAACGATGGGCGCCACGGCGGTGCGATTCGTGTTCGGCCTGCCCTTTGCGCTGGCCGCTTTGGCCTTGTGGGCGATCTGGCACCCGATCCCCATGCCGGGGTCGGAGGCGATGGGCTGGTTCCTCATGGGAAGCGTGGCGCAGATCGCGGCCACGGCGTTGATGCTGGTCACGATGCAAAGCCGCAGTTTCGGCGTCACCACCGCCCTTTTGAAGACCGAGCCGGTGACCGTGGCCCTGATCGGGGCCGTCCTGCTGGGCGACCGCCTGTCGGGGCCGATGCTGCTGGCCATCGCCACCGCCACGGCGGGGGTGATGCTGATGTCGGGGCTGCACTGGCGCGGCGGGGCGTGGCGGGCGGCGGTGCTGGGCGTCGTGTCGGGCGGGTTGTTCGGGCTGACAGCCATCGGTGTGCGCGGCGGGGTGCTGGCTTTGCCCTTCGGGTCGGAGGTGACGCGCGCGGTCACGGCGCTGGTGATCACCCAGACGCTTCAGACGGTGATCATCCTTTTGTGGCTGGCATTGCGTGACCGGACGGCGTTGCGCGGAATGATGCGGCTGTGGCGTTCGTCCCTCGGGGCGGGGTTTCTGGGGGCCTTTGCGTCGTTGTTCTGGTTCACGGGCTTTGCCATGACCTCGGCGGCCAATGTCCGCACGCTGGGATTGGTGGAGGTGGTGATGGCGCAGATCGTCTCGGGCCGTGTGTTGCGTGAAGGCGTCACGCGGCGGCAGATCGCGGGGATGGCGCTGGTGCTTGGCGGCGTAGCGGCGCTGATTGCCGTCGCGGTCTGACGGGGGCGTCACCCCCCGCGCGCATCGGTTCCCATCAGACAGGCGCGCAGGATCGCGACATTGGCCGCCATCTCCTCGGGCGTCATGGTGCAAAAGCCAAGGATCATGCCCTGACGGGCCGACCCGTGGTGAAAATATCCCGACAGCGCGGGAATGCGCAGCCCGCGCATCTGTGCCGCCGCGCAGGGCGCGCCATCGTCCAATCCGTCGCGCATCCGCGTGGGAAGGGCCAAACCCACCGGCCCTGGCGCGGGGATGAGCCAGTTGGAAAGATCGCGTTGCACAAGATGCAGCAGATGCGCCTTTCGCGCGGCATAAAGGCGCCGCATCCGCGCGACATGGCGGGCGAAATGTCCCTGCGCGATGAAATCGTGAAGCGCGCCCTGCATCGGCAGGCTGGCCGAATGTCCGGCCACGCACAGCGCATCCACCGCCGCCGCCGCGAAGACCGGGGGCACGACCGCATATCCGATCTGAAGGCCGGGAAACATCGTTCGGGAAAAACTGCCGACATGAAAACTGCGCGCGCCGCCGTCGATCGCCTGAATCGCGGGGAGGGTGGTCAGGGACGGTTGAAAGTCGGTGTCGAAGTCGTCCTCGACAATCCAGGCATCGTGGCGGCGCGCGTAATCGACCAGCCGGTGCCGTTGATCGGCGGGCATGACGCGGCAGAACGGTTGATGACAGGCGGGCGTGACATGGATCGCCTGCGGCGCAGGCTGGGGTGGGGCGTCAAGATCCCAGCCGGCGTCGGGGCAGACGGGTAGCGGCACCGACACGGCCCCCGCCGCGATCGCCGCCGCCCGTGCCGCGGGATCCGCCGGTTCCTCCATCCACAGCCGGTCGCCGGGGCGCAGGATCAGCCGGAACACCAGGTCGCGCGCCGCTTGCCCGCCATGGGTTACGATGACCTGGTCCGGCCGGCAGTGCACGCCCCGGCTGGTGCGCAAGGCCTCGGCGATCAGGGCGCGCAGCGCGGGCAGGCCGGCGGGGTGGTCCTGGGTCATATCCTCGCGGCAGCTTGCCGGAATGCGACGGGATACCAGCCGCTGCCACTGCACGAAGGGAAAGGGGCGCGGGTCGGGGACGAAGGGCTGAAAGCTTGGGCGGGCAAGGGGGGTGCGGGCACTGCGCGGCCCGCGCAGAAGCTGCCCCGCGCGATCCAGTGACGTGGCGGGCGGGGCCACCGGGGGCAGCGCGGCTGGCGCAGGGGCGGGGGGCGGCACCGGCCGGGTCACACGGGCGGGCGCCCCCTGCCGCGTGACGATGTAACGGTCGCTGACCAACCGCTCATAGGCCCAGGACACCGTGTTGCGCGACACGCCAAGCGACAAGGCCAGCGCGCGGGTGGAGGGCAGGTCCGCCCCATGGGGCAGGCCGCCCGCCCGGATCGCCCCGGCCATCGCATCGAACACCTGCTGATGCAGCGGCGCGCGCGACCGCCGGTCCAGCGCCAGCCCGAATGTCGTCATCTCGAGGGGCATCGCACTGGTCCTTTCACTTTCGCGCTCACTGGCACTTTACAGACCGCCTGCCCGATTTTTAGCGTGACGGGACGATGACACCCCCGCCGGATGCGCCGATCCCCGCCCCAAGGCCGAAGCCTGAGGCAGATGGATCAAGGAACGTGCAGATGGCGAACCGACGCCCCCGATCTTCCCCTTCCCCATGATTCCAGGAGAGACGACATGACATACCGCTTCCTCGCGCTTGGCGCGGCGGCACTGGCGCTTGGCCTCGGTTCGGCCCAGGCCCGCGACCTGACGGTCGTGGGATGGGGCGGATCGGGGCAGGCGGCGCAGGCCGAGGTGCTGTTCGGCCCGTTCACGGAGGCCGAAGGCCTCCCCTTGCAACAGGAAAGCTGGGGCGGCGGGTATGGCATCCTGAAGGCCAAGGTGGACACCGGCGACATCAACTGGGACGTGGTGCAGGTGGAGGCGGACGAGCTGGAACTGGGCTGCAACGACGGCATCTATGAACCGCTGGATTGGGCGGCCATCGGCACGCAGGACCAGTACACCGACGGCACGGCGTCGGAATGCGGGTCGGGCACGCTGACCTGGGCTTTCTCGCTCGCATGGGACGGGGACAAGCTGCAGGGCACGCCCACCACCTGGGCGGACATGTGGGATATGGACACCTTCCCCGGCAAGCGAGGCTTGCGCAAAGGGGCCAAGGGGTCGCTGGAAATCGCGCTTCTGGCCGATGGAGTGGCCCCCGATCAGGTCTATGACGTGCTTGGAACGCCCGAGGGCGTGGACCGCGCCTTTGCCAAGCTGGACGAGATCAAGTCCGACATCGTGTGGTGGGAATCCGGGGCACAGGTGCTGCAGCTTCTGGGCGCGGGCGAGGTGGCGATGACCTCCGCCTATGACGGCCGCCTGCGCATGGCCGCGATCCAGGAAAACCGCAACTTCCAGCTCAGCTTCGATCAGGCGCTCTATGCCACCGACAGCTGGGTCATCCTGAAGGGCACCCCCATGAAGGAAGAGGCGATGGATCTGGTGGCCTTCATGAGCCAGCCCGAGAATTTGTCGAAGATGCCCGCCCTTCTGCCCTACGGCATTCCCAACACCGCCGCGATGGACATGATCCCGCCCGAGGCCGCGCAGATGCTGCTGACCGCGCCGCAGAACCAGCAATCGGCCATCCCGATCGACACCTGGTTCTGGGTGGACAACATCGAGGCGCTGAGCGCGCGCTTCAACGCCTGGCTGTCGCAGTCCTGATCCATGGCCCGCGCCCCCTTCATCCGCTGCGACGCGGTGGGCAAGGCCTTCGGCCCCACCCGCGTGATCGACAACCTGTCTCTCGACATCTTCAAGGGGGAATTCGTCAGCCTGCTTGGCCCTTCGGGGTCGGGCAAGACGACGCTGCTGACCCTGATCGCGGGGTTTGAGCGGCCCACCGAGGGGGGGATCTGGCTGGACGGATACCGGATCGACGATCTGGCCCCGCATCGGCGCGACATGGGGGTGGTGTTTCAGAACTATGCCCTGTTTCCGCATATGACGGTGGCCGAGAATGTGGGTTTTCCCCTGCGTATGCGGCGGGTGTCCAAGGCCGACGCGCAGGCCCGCGTCCTTCGCGCGCTGGAGATGGTGGAGCTGTCGCATCTGGCCGCCCGCCATCCGGGGCAATTGTCCGGAGGGCAGCAGCAGCGCGTGGCCCTGGCCCGCGCGCTGGTGTTCGAGCCGCGTGTCGTGCTGATGGACGAACCCCTTGGCGCGCTGGACAAACGGCTGCGCGAACAGATGCAACTGGACATCCGCGACCTGCATCGTCGCTTGGGGCTGACCATCGTCTTCGTGACGCATGACCAGTCCGAGGCGCTGACCATGTCCGACCGGATCGCGGTGTTCAACAACGGGCGGATCGAACAGATCGACACGCCCGACACCGTCTATGACCGCCCCACCACGCGGTTCGTGGCCGAGTTCATCGGCGAGACGAACCTGCTGCCGGGGCAGGTGACGGAAGGCGGGGCCGCGGGATCGACCGTGCGCCTGTCGGGGGGGACGCTGGTGCGCGTGGCCCAACCGCTTGAACCGGGGCGGGCGGTGTCCGTCTGTCTGCGACCCGAGCGGTTGGGGATCGGCGCGCAAGGGGCGAATGCGCTGACCTGCCGCGTGACCGACCGCGTCTATATGGGCGATCATCTGCGCGTGGCACTGGACGGTCCGATGGGGCCGATCGTCGCTCGCCTGCCGCGCAGCGCGGACGGGGTGCGGACCGGGGGCACGCTGACCGCCAGTTTCGCGCCCGACGATTGCTGGGTGCTGGCGGCATGATGCGGCGGGTGCGGGCCTTCGCCCTTGTTCTGCCGCTTCTGGCCTTCCTTGGGGTGTTCTTCCTCTGGCCGCTTGCCAGCATCTTCAGCACCGCCGTGTCGGATACCGAAGTGTCGCGCGCTTTTCCGGCCCTTGGCGCGGTGATGGACGATTGGGACGGCGGCGCGCCCACCCCGGCGATGAACGACGCGCTGGTGGCCGATCTGCGCGCCACGTCGCAGACCGACATGGGCAATGCGGTGCGGCGGCTGAACAGCCAGACCTCGGGCTTCCGGTCGCTGATGGGCCGCACGCAGCAGGCGGTGCGCGGCGACGGCCCCGTGACCTTGGCCGAGGTGGACGACCGCTGGGCCGATCCCGCCTATTGGCAGACCATCCGTTCGGCCCTGCCGCCCCTGACGGGCCGTTTTCTTCTGAACGCCGTGGACCGTGGCCGGGGCGAGGGGGGCGGGATCGAACGCCTGCCGCCGGACCAGTCCGTCCATATCCAGATTTTCCTGCGCACCGTGGGGATGTCCGCGCTTGTGACGGGGATCTGCGCGCTGGTGGGCTTGCCCTTCGCCATGCTCATGGCGCAGGCAACGGGGGCGCTGCGGCATGTCCTGATGTCCTCCGTCCTGTTGCCGATGTGGACCTCGATCCTGGTGCGCTGCACGGCGTGGTTCATCGTGCTGCAGAATGACGGGGTGGCCTCGCAGCTGGTGCGGATGATCGCGGGCGCGCAGGCGGCGGTCCCGCTTTTGTTCACGCGCACGGGCGTGATCGTCGCGATGACGCATGTGATGCTGCCCTTCATGATCCTGTCGATCTATGCCGTGCTGATCGCGATCCCGAAGAACCTGATGCCGGCGGCGGCGTCGATGGGGGCGGGGCCGTTGGCGGCGTTCCGGCTGATTCTTCTGCCGTTGGTCATGCCGGGGATCGTGTCGGGGGGGCTCTTGGTGTTCATGACCTCGCTTGGGTTCTACATCCTGCCGGCCCTGCTGGGCGGCGGGAACGATCAGTTGATCAGCGCCTTCGTCGCGCAATACGCGATCCAGCAGGCGAACTGGCCGCTGGCCAGCGCGCTTGGCGTGGTGCTTCTGGTTCTGACGGTGGTGATTTTCGGCCTGTATCAGCGGCTGACGTTGCGCGGGGCAAGGGGGTAGGATGGGGGTCGTCAAATTCCTTTGGGGGGCGGCTTGCGTCCTGTTTCTGATGGGCCCGCTGATCGTCGTCATGCCCATCGCCTTCACGGCGGGCGGCTTCATGATCTATCCGATCGAGGAATGGTCGCTGCGCTGGTTCCGGGTGCTGTTCGGCGATCCGGCCTGGCGGTTGTCGATCTGGAACAGTCTGGTCGTGGGGCTGGCCTCCTCTGCCTTGGCGACGATTTTGGGCACCTTGGCGGGGTTGGGTCTGCGCGGACGGGCGGGGCTGCCGGTCGCCTTGGCGCGGACGGCGTTCCTGCTGCCGATGGCGGTGCCCGCCGTGGTGCTGGGGGTGGGGATGCAGCTTGTCTATGCCCGCATGGGGCTCAGCAGCACCTATACGGGGCTGATCGTCGGACATGCGGTCCTGTCCGTGCCGTTCGTCATCCTGTCGGTCACGGCGGCTTTGGCGGGGGTGGACCGCAGCGTGGAACGGGCGGCCGCCAGCCTTGGCGCCGCGCCGCCCCATGTCCTGTGGCTGGTGACGCTGCCGATGGCCCTGCCGGGGATCGTGACGGGTTTCGTCTTCGCCTTCGCCAATTCGCTGGACGAGGTGGTGCTGACCATCTTTCTGGCCGGCCCGAACCAGAGGACGCTGGCGCGGCAGATGTTCCTGCAGTTGCGTGACAACCTGACCCCTGCCATCGCGGCGGCGGCCGTCACCTTCATCATCGCCACGATCTGCATCGGCATCGCGGGATTGTGGTTGCAGAACAGACGCAAACGGATGGGCGTCGCCTAGTGCCCATGGGCGCTTGGCATTCCGCCCGCGCCACGATACCCAAGATGGCGGGCGCATCGCGGGCGCCGCCATCCCCCAATGTCGAAAGCCGTCATGACCCCCGAAACCTCGCAACGCAGTCTGGCCTTCGGGGGCTATCTGGCCGTGATGACGATGTTGGCGACCATCGTCTATCAGTATTCGCACAGCGGCGCGGCGCTCCTGGTGGCCTCGGTCCTGTCGTTCTGCGTCGTCGTGGTCCTTGCGGTGGCCGACCGGACCTCGCCGCGCATCTTCGTTCTGGTGGGGGCGGGACTGGTCCTTTGGGCGGTGCTGACGCGCGCGGATTGGGGGGCGGGGTTCCTGACCGCGTTGGAGCGCAGCAGCTTCGTCATCGCCCTGTTCACGGCGCTGACCGCGATCCGCACGGTGGCCATCCGATCGCCCGCGATCCTGTCCTGCGGGCAGTTTCTGGCGGATCAGCGGCCGGGCCTGCGGTATATCGCGCTGACGCTTGGGGGGCAGCTTTTCGGGTTGATCCTTCTTTATGGCTCGATCGGCCTTCTGGGGTCGCTGGCGGCGGAGGCGTCGCGGAACGATCCCGATGCGGAACTGCGCCGCGTCCGCCTGCGCCGGATGATGGTCGCGATCAGTCGCGGGTTTGCCTCCACGCTGTGCTGGTCGCCGCTGGGGTTTTCCATCGCGGTGACGATGTCGCTGGTTCCGGGGGCGAACTGGAATGCGGCGGTGCTGTTCTGTCTGGTCAGCAGCGTGGTCATGGTCGGCGTGGGCTGGGCGATGGACACGATCTTCAAGCCGAAGTTGACACGCCCCGCCCCCCGGCGCACCTTTCCCTCCGGGGGCTGGGTGACGCGTCTCCTGCCGCTTTACCGTCTGCTGGGGATCATCGTGGGGGGCGTGGCCGGCCTTCATGTGATCACCGGGGTGGATGTGGTGGGGGCGGTCATGTCCTTCGTGCCGCTTGTGGCCATCGTCTGGATCTGGTGGCAGGCGGACCCCGCGCATCCCCGCGCAGGCCAAGTGCGCGCCCGCATCGCCGCCTTCGTGACGCGGGAGCTTCCATCCTATGGCGGGCAGATCCTGCTGTTGTTCATGGCGTCGTTCATCGGCAATATCGGGGCGTTCCTTATGGTGCCGATCATCCCGCAACTGGGTCTGGATCTGGGGGCCATTCCCCCTTGGGCGATCCTGCTGGGCATGTTGTGGATCATCCCGCTGACGGGGCAGGTGGGGATGAACCCGATCCTGGCCGTGTCGCTTCTGGTGCCGATCCTTCCCGCGCCCGAAGCGATGGGCATTTCCCCCATCGCCCTTGTGGTGGCGATCACCGGCGGTTGGGCCTTGAGCGGGGTGACCTCGCCCTTCACCGCGTCGGTCATGATCGTGGCGTCCCTGGCCGGGGTGCGCAGCCGCGAGGTGGGGCTGCGCTGGAACGGGGCCTATGTTCTGGTCGTCGGCAGCGTGATCTCGGTCTGGGCGTTGCTGCTGGCGTGGTGGCTTTAGGGGGCGAGCCCGAGGGCCGTCAGAAACGCCGCATCGCAGGCCGGCCGGTCCGAACCGCGCGGCATCGCGCAGACCAGCCGGCGGGCATAGGCGGCGTCGCCCGGAACCGGATGCGCCCGCCCCACGCCGTGCCAACGGGGCACCAGCGCCGCGCCGATGCCCCGCGCCACCAGATCGGAAATCGCCTCCAGCCCGTCCAGGGTACAGAACCGCCGCGCGCGAATGCCGTGATCGCGAAGATAGCGGTCGGCCAGTTGGCCGCCCCAGGTGGTGGGATCGTATTCGATCAGGGGCAGGTCGCGGAACACGGCGGCAAGGTCGGTCGTCGGATGGTCCGGGGGCAAAAGCAGGCACAGGCCTTCGTGTTTCAACGTGTGCAGGGCGATCTGGTCCGGCACGTCGAACGGCGGGGCCACGATCAACGCCGCGTCCAGCCGCCCGGCCAGAAGCGCGTCATAAAGCCGGGCCGAACTGCCCGGTTCGATCTGCAGGGTGATCGCGGGGGCGTTGTCGCGCAGCGCGCGCAGGGCATCCGGGACCAGGCCGGTCAAGAGGGTGGAGATCGCGCCCACCCGCAACGTGCCCTCCAGCGCGTCGGGGGCGGCGGCCTGCCGCAGGGCGCGGCATTCGGCCACGATCGACCGCATCCGGGGCAGCAGGTCCAGACACAGGCGCGTGGGGGTGATGGTGTTGGCCCGGCGGATCAGCAGGGGGGCGCGCATCTCCGCCTCCAGCACCTGCAATCTTTGGCTGACGGCGGCGGGGGTCAGCGCCTGCCGCCGCGCGGCGGCCACGATCGACCCCAGATCGACCACCGCGATCAGGCTTTCCAGAAAACGCGCATCCACAAGAAATTCCGACGCTCAGCAACGGTTAATCCCGCTTTTTCCGTTTCTAATCCCGCCCTATGCCTGATGCAACCATACAAAAGGGAACGCCCATGCAATCGCTGTTTCATCTTGCCATCCACGTGAACGACCTTGAGGAGACGCGCGTGTTCTACCGCGATGTCCTGGGATGCGAAGAGGGGCGGTCGACCGACACCTGGGTCGATTTCGACTTCTTCGGCCACCAGTTGTCGTTCCACCTCGGCACACCCTTTACCACCACCCGCACGGGCAAGGTGGGCGACCATATGGTGATGATGCCGCATATGGGTGTGGTGCTGCGGTTGGACGATTGGCTGGCATTGTCGGAGCGGCTGACGTCCAAGGGGGTCGATTTCGACATTCCCCCCGTCATCCGCTTTGAAGGGGAGCCGGGCGAACAGCGCACGATGTTCTTCTTCGATCCGTCGGGCAACCCGATCGAGGTGAAGGGCTTTGCCGATTTCGACGGTCTTTTCGCGCGCTGACCGGCGCGGGGGTCAGGTCAGCACCTTGGCCAGTTCCGCCTGTATCGCCCGCATCGGGGCCAGATAGCGGGCGACGAGCGTGTCCGCATCCGTCGCGGACAAGCCGATATTCATGGCCGCCACCACGCGGCCATGCCCATTCGTCAGCGGCACGGCAATGGAGCACAGGCCCCTTTCCACCTCCTGATCGATCAGGGCGTATCCCTGATCCCGCGCCTCGGCCACCCGGCGCAGCACGGCGTCGGGATCGGTCAGCGTGTGGGGGGTGCGCGCGGGCATGGGGCCAAGACGGGCGCGGACCTCCGCCTCGGGCAATGTGGCCAGAAGAATGCGGCCCATGGAGGTGCAATAGGCGGGCAGACGCGATCCGGGCATCAGCGCGATGGACATCACCTTTCGCTGCGCGGCCCGGGCGACATAGACGATTTCCCCCCGGTCGAGGATCGACACGGAGGAACTTTCCCCCACCAGATCCGACAGGCGGTCCAACCACGGCTGCACCAGCCCGGGCAGAGGCATGGTCGCAAGGCAGGCCGTGCCAAGGCGCAGGACATGCGGGGTCAGTGTGAAAAACTTCCCATCATAGGCGGCATATCCAAGATCGGCCAATGTCAGCAGGCAACGCCGGGCGGTGGCGCGGTCCAGCCCGGTGCGTTCCGCCGCCTGGGTGATCGTCAGGCGGGGGGTGTCGGCGGAAAACGCCTCGATCACGGCAAGGCCTTTCGACAAGCCGCCCATCATGTCGCGCTTTTCCATTATGTCCTCCTTGCCGCGTCGGAACTCGACGCCTTGTGTGCGAATAACGAACAAAGTTTGTATGTCGCACAAAATGGTTGAGGTTGGAAGGCACCGGTTCTAGCTTCCCCGATGCAAGGCAGGAGGGTGCGATGGACAAGACGGTGGGGTCGGTGCAGCAGGCCGTATCGGGAATTTCCGACGGGGCGGTGGTGATGATCGGCGGCTTCGGCGGTTCCGGCGCGCCGATCGAATTGATGCATGCGCTGGTTGATCGGTTTCAAGAGACGGGGCATCCCGCGAACCTGACGCTTGTGAACAACAACGCGGGCAACGGGCGCATCGGCATTGCCGCGATGATCGACGCGGGCATGGTGGCGAAGATGATCTGCTCGTTTCCCCGGTCGTCGGACCCCCGCGCCTTCACCGAGGCGTATCTGGAGGGGCGCGTGGCGCTGGACCTGGTGCCCCAAGGGACACTGGCCGAACGTATCCGGGCGGGCGGTGCGGGGATTCCGGCCTTCTATACCCCCACCTCGTTTGGGACCGAACTGGCCGAAGGCAAGCCCGTGGCCGAATTCGACGGCCGTCCCTATGTGCAGGAACGCTGGCTGAAGGCCGATGTCGCGCTGGTCAAGGGACATGTCGGCGACACGATGGGCAACCTGACCTATCGTCTGGCCGCGCGCAATTTCAGCCCGCTGATGTGCATGGCCGCGACCGTGACCATCGCCCAGGTGTCCGATCTGGTGCAACCGGGCGGGATCGACCCCGAACGGGTGGTCACCCCCGGCATTTTCGTCGACCACGTGGTCGAGGTGCGTAATCCGCAGCAGGAAGAAATCTTGATCCGTGAGGGGGCGATCCACTGATGCGGCTGAACAATGCACAGATGGCGTGGCGCGCGGCGCAGGACATTGCCGACGGGTCCTATGTGAACCTTGGCATCGGCGCGCCGGAAATGGTCGCGCGGTATCAGGTGGCGGGGCGCACCGTCATCTACCACACGGAAAACGGTCTTCTGAATTTCGGAGAGGCCCCGCCCGAGGGGCAGGAGGATTGGGATCTCATCAACGCGGGCAAGCGTGCGGTCACGCTGAAGCCGGGGGCGTCGTTCTTTCACCACGCCGACAGCTTTGCGATGGTGCGGGGCGGACATCTGGATGTGGCGATCCTGGGCGCCTATCAAGTGGCGCAGAACGGCGATCTTGCGAATTGGCGCGTGGGGTCGAAGGGCGTTCCGGCGGTGGGCGGGGCGATGGACCTGGTGCATGGCGCGAAACAGGTCTGCGTCATCACCGACCATGTGACCAAGGACGGCGGCCCCAAGCTGGTGGAGGCCTGCACCTTCCCCCTGACCGGGGCGGGGTCTGTCACACGCCTTTACACAAGCCTTGCCGTGATCGACATCGCGGGCGGGCGGTTCATCCTGCGCGAAAAGCTGGCAGGCATGTCCCTTGACGATCTGCAATCCCTGACCGGTGCGCCCCTGCATATCGAGGGCGACGTGGCCGATTTGACCGTGCCGGAGCTTTGAGATGACCGAGGTCTATATCTGCGATTACATCCGCACCCCCATCGGTCGGTTCACGGGGGCGCTGTCGTCGGTCCGGGCCGACGATCTGGGGGCGGTGCCGCTGCGCGCGCTGATGGCGCGGAACACGGGCGTCGATTGGGAGGCGGTGGACGACGTGATCTTCGGCTGCGCCAATCAGGCGGGAGAGGACAACCGCAACGTCGCGCGCATGTCCCTGCTTCTGGCCGGATTGCCGGTCGGCGTGACGGGCACCACGATCAACCGGCTGTGCGGATCGGGAATGGACGCGGTCCTGACCGCCGCCCGTGCCATCGCGGCGGGCGAGGCCGATCTGATGATCGCGGGCGGGGTGGAAAGCATGTCGCGCGCACCTTTCGTGATGCCGAAGGCGGAAACCGCCTTTTCCCGCACCGCCGAGATCCACGACACCACCATCGGCTGGCGGTTCGTGAACCCCGCGATGGCCGCCGCCCATGGCGTGGACTCCATGCCGCAGACGGGCCAGAACGTGGCCGACGATTTCGGCATCAGCCGCGAGGCGCAGGACGCGATGGCGCTGGCCAGCCAGACGAAGGCCGCCGCCGCGCGCGATCGGTTGGCCCGCGAGATCACGCCGGTCACGATCCCGCAGCGCAAGGGCGACCCGCTGGTCGTGGACCGGGACGAACATCCCCGCGCCA
This sequence comes from Falsirhodobacter halotolerans, assembly GCF_022899245.1. Taxonomy (NCBI): domain Bacteria; kingdom Pseudomonadati; phylum Pseudomonadota; class Alphaproteobacteria; order Rhodobacterales; family Paracoccaceae; genus Falsirhodobacter; species Falsirhodobacter halotolerans. Next base: position 150,970 of record NZ_JALJAZ010000003.1, on the reverse strand, counting down.
CCACAGCGGAAGCTTTGGCCAGCTTGCGTCCGCTGTTTGCCGGCGGGTCGGTCACGGCGGGCAATGCCAGCGGTGTGAATGACGGCGCAGCGGCGCTGATCCTTGCCAGTACCGAGGCGGCCGCCCGGCACGGCCTGACCCCCATCGCCCGCGTTCTGGGCGGGGCGACCGCCGGTGTGCCGCCGCGCATCATGGGGATCGGGCCCGCGCCCGCGTCGCAAAAGCTGTTGGCGCGTCTGGGTCTGACGCCCGCCGATCTGGCAGTGATCGAGTTGAACGAGGCTTTTGCGGCCCAAGGCCTTGCGACGCTGCGCGATCTGGGGATCGCCGACGACGACCCGCGCGTCAATCCGAACGGTGGGGCCATCGCGCTTGGTCATCCCTTGGGCATGTCGGGCGCGCGCATCACCGGCACGGCGGCGCTGGAGCTGACATCTGGGCAGACGTCGCTGTCGGCCATGTGCATCGGTGTGGGGCAGGGCATCGCCATCGCGTTGGAGGGGGTGTGACCGACGGCGGCCATCTCGGCCTGACACCTGGGAACCGTTGCCTCGGGCGGCCGTCAGGGCCGTGATGCCGGGGCGGATGTCAGGGCAAGTTCGGATAGGCAGGTGCGCAAAAGGGCGATGAAGCGGTGCATCAGGCCGGTATGCGGCACCCCGCGGCGGGTCAGCAGAACGGCCCGCACCTCGCAGGACGGAAGGAACGGGCGTTCGATCAGCCCCCCGTCGCGGATATGGGCGGAGTAGGGGTCGACCACCGTCACGCCCATCCGCTTTGCCGCAAGAACCGTGGCCGTCTCGCAATAGCGGACCTCCACCCTTGGGGTATAAGGCGTTCCGGTCTGGGCGAACGCCCCCCGCACCAGTTGGCCAAGTTGGGATTCGGCATCAAGGCCGATCATGGGGCGATCGGCAATGTCGGCTGGTGTGACATGGGGGTGCTGGGCCAGCGGATCGTCCTTGGCCACCAGCGCCACCATATGCGCGCGATGCAGAACGTCGAGGTTCACCGTGTCGAACCGCCCCTGGGTCAGGGCAAGGCCGATATCGGCCGTGCCCGTCTGGACGGCATCCACCACCTCCTCCAGCCGTCGCACGTCGAAGGCCACGGAGATCTGCGGCCCCTCGCGCACCAGCCGTTCCAACGCGTCGGGGGCGACCGAATGGCCAAGCGGCGGGGTGGAGACGATGCGCAGCCGACCGGCAAGGCCCATCTTCATGTCATGCGCCCGCGCGGAAATCCCGCGCATCAGGCCGAAGATCGGCCGGATCTCCTGATAAAGCTCCCGCGCCTCGGCCGTGGGGATGAGGCGTCGGCCCGACCGCTCGAACAGGCGAAGGCCCAACTGCCCCTCCAACTGGCGCAGGGCGGCGGAAACCGCGGGCTGGGAGATGCGCAGGACGTCTGCCGTCTCCACCGTCGTTTCGCAGCGGATCATGGTCGCGAAGATTTCCAGCATCCGCAACGACATGTCGGGCAGCCCGGTGTGCCGCCCCGATCTCATGCGATCACGGCGCCAAGGGCGATGACGGCGGCGGCCTGCACGGGATCGATGACGGGCACGCCCAACTCCGCCTCGATCCGGCGACGGCGGGGTGCGAATCCGGCGCATCCCAGCACGATGGCGCCCGCGCCCTGCCGGACAAGGCCGCGCCCGGCCTCCAGCGTTTCGGTCAGAACCTTATCGCACGTCCCGGCGTCCAGGGCGGAGACACCGGACAGCCCGACCTCGCCCGCCATCCGGTCCAGGACGCCCATCTGCCGGATCCGCAGCAGGTGCCGGGCGACCGAACGTTCCGACAATGCGATGATCCCGAAGCGGTCCGCGCGGGCCATCGCGGTCAGAATCCCGGCCTCTTGGATCCCAAGAACCGGTTGCGGAACGAGGCTGCGAAGAAGCTCCAGCCCCGGATCGGAGAAGCAGGCGATGATGAAGGCGGATGCGTCGGGCCGACCGCGGGCGATCTCCGCCAAGGCGAGGCCCGACCGTGCCACATCCTCGGACGTGGCGATGGTGGCGGGGCTGGTGGGAATGTCGATGCATTCGAAGGCCGGTCCGCCGGGCAGGGCGTAGGGCGCGAGCGCCGCCACAAGACCCTGCGTGACGCCGGTGGAGGAGTTGGGGTTGATGACTAGGATCGGGCCTTGTGGGGTCATGGGGCGATCCTTGCGCCGAAATTCTGCGATGGGTCCAGTTCCTTGGCCAGATATCCCGCCTTGCCGGTCAGATCGACCGTCGCGCGCGGGACGAACCGTCCTTGCCCTTCACTCGCCCGCAACGTGCCGTGCTCCACGATGGTCTGCCCGCGGTTCAGCACGACCTCTGGCACGCCGGTCAGGGACATGCCTTCAAACGGCGTGAAGTCCATGTTGTCGTGCTGATCGGCCAGCGTGACCCTGCGTGTCACCTCCGGGTTCCAGATCGCGATGTCGGCGTCCATGCCCGGGGCGATGGACCCCTTGCGGGTCATCCCGAAGGTTTTGGCCGCATTGGTCGCGGACAGGGCCACGAATTGCTGCAAGGTGATCCGTCCCTTCACGACGCCTTCGGAGAAAAGATAGGGCAGCCGCGCCGCGATGCCCGGCATCCCGTTCGCGATCTTGGGATAGGGCGCGTCCATGCCGGCGGTGAATTTGCCCGTTGCGTCGAAGCGATAGGGGGCGTGGTCGGAGCTGACACTTTCGAACGTGCCCGACTGGATATGCCGCCACAGCGCATCCTGCGTGGCCGCATCGCGCACCGGGGGCGAGCACATGAACTTCGCGCCCTCCATGCCGGGGCGGTCCAGATCGTCGCGGGTCAGCGCCAGATATTGCGGGCAGGTTTCGGCGAAGAGTTTGGTCCCCGCCAGCTTCTCGCGCTGCACGATGGCCGCGCCGCCGGCGGTGGAGACATGGACGATGAACAGCGGCGCATCGACCAGCTTGGCGAGGGAAACGGCGCGGTTGATCGCCTCCTCCTCGGCCATTTCGGGGCGGCTGATGGCGTGGTATTTCGGCGCGGTCAGGCCTTGGGCGGCCAGACGGCGGTTCATCCATTTCACCATGTCGTTGTTTTCGGCATGGACCATGGTGATCGCGCCATGTTGCTTGGCGACCGTCAGGATGTCCAGCATCCCGCCATCGCCCAGGTTCATCAGATCATAGGTCATGAAGACCTTGAAGCTGGTGATCCCCCGCTTGAACGCGCGGGGCAGTTCGTCGGTCAGCACCTTCTCCGTCGGGTCGGAGATGATGAGATGATAGGAATAGTCGATGACCGAGCGTTTCGCCCGTTCGTCATAGGTCGCCAGCACGTCATCGACCGACTGCCCGCGATGCTGGCCCGCAAAGGGGATGAAGGACGAATTCCCGCCGAACGCCGCGGACACCGATCCTGAATAATAGTCGTCCGCCGTCATCACCCCGGAGGAGCTTTCCTGCGCGATATGGGCATGTGCCTCGATCCCGCCGGGCAGGACCAGCCGCCCGCCCGCGTCGATCCGGCGTTCCCCGCCGCTCAGGGATTCGGCCACGGCGGCGATGCGCCCGTCCTTGATGCCGATATCGCCGCGAAAGCTGTCGGTCGCGGTGACGACGGTGCCGGAATGGATGACGGTGTCGAACATTTCAGACCTCGATCCTGACGCCGGTTTGTTCGGTGATCCGGCCATAATGTTCGATACGGCGATGCGCGGCGAAATTGAAGACCGTGGATTTGCCGAAAGCGCATTTGGCGAAATCGCACTCGGCCACGATCAACTCATCCCCTTCGCCTTCCGCGCGGGCTATCACGAAGCCGTCGGGATCGACGATGATCGACCCTGCAAACATGTGGTTGCCGTCCTCCATCCCGCATTTCGCCACCGCCACGGCATAGGTCGAATTCTGATACGCCCCCGCGCAGACCGACAGTTCGTGGTGATAGACGCGCCGCTCGATCCCCTCCTCGGCCGACAGGTTGTTCTGGCTGGGGGTGTTGTAGCCGATGGTGACCAGTTCGACCCCCTGCAGGCCAAGGCTGCGCCAGGTTTCGGGCCAGCGGCGGTCGTTGCAGATCGCCATGCCCATGATCGCGCCCTGGTTGCGCACCACATTGAACCCCGTATCCCCCGGCAGGAAATAGCGTTTTTCCAGATGCTGATGCGTGCGTTCCGCCTCGTATTCCGCGTGGCCCGGCAGGTGGGTCTTGCGATAGGTCGATACGATCTCCCCCTCGGGCGAGACGATGATGGAGGTGTTGAAATGCTGCCCCTCGGGCGTCAGTTCGCAATAGCCGAAGGTGAAGCCCATGCCGAAGCGCTTGGCCATGTCGAACAGGGGTTGCGTGGCGGCGTTGGGCATCTGGGTCTCGAACCAGTGGTCGAACTCGGCCCGATCCTCGACATAGAAGCGGGGAAAGAAGGTGGTCAGCGTCATCTCAGGGAAGACGAGGAACTCCACGCCCTTTTCATGCGCCTGTTCCATCAGCGCCATCATGCGGGCCACCACGGCGTCGCGGGGTTCGTCCTTCTGGATGCCGCCGATCTGCGCGCCGCCAACGATCATGTTCATAATGAGGTCCTTAGATGGAAAGTTTGCGCTGGAAACGGCTGACAAGACGAACACATGGCCACAGAAGGATCAGGTAGATCGCCGCCGCCAGCACCAGCGGAGAGGAGTTGTAGGTGACGGACCGGGCCATGTTGGCCTGATACAGAAGCTCGGCCAGCGACACGACGGAGGCGAGGGATGTCAGTTTCACCACCTCCACCGTGTTCGACAACAGGTCGGGCAGCACGTTGCGCACCGCTTGGGGCAGGATGACCTGCGTCAGCGTCTGGGGAACGGAGAGGCCTGTGGCGCGTGCCGCCTCCCACTGGCCCTTGGGGATGGATTGCAGGCCTGCGCGATACACCTCGGCGTAATAGGCGGAGTTGTTCAGCAGGAAGGCCACGGCCACGGCGACAAAGGGGGCCATGTCGATCCCGGCAAAGGGAAGCCCGGAATAGACGAAGATCAGCAGCACCAACGGCGGCAGGGCGCGCATCACGTCGATCACCGCCTGTGCGGGCCAGCGAAGCCATCGGCGCGGCGAGGTGGAGGCGAGCGACAGGAACAGCCCGCCGATCAGACCCAAGCCGATCACCACGACGCAGAGTTTCAGCGTCATCCACAGGCCCGACATCAGCAGGGGCAGCGACTGGCGCATGATGTCGAGGTTGAAAAACATCTCCATCATGGCTCAGACCTTCCAGGTGAAGCGGGCTTCGAGCCAGCGCGCAAGAAACACGGCGGGCAGGAAAATCGCGAGATAGGCGAGGGCGGCCATGGTCAGCGGGGTGGCCGATCCCGACATCGCCTGCGCCGAGGAGGACACGGACAGGATTTCCTTGACCCCGATGACCGATCCGAGGGCCGTCATCTTGGTGATCGCAAGCGCCCGGTTCACCAGCGACGGGATGCCCATGCGCAGCGCCTGCGGCAGCGCGACGGAGATGAGGGTCTGGGCGAAGGACAGGCCCGTGGCGCGTCCCGCCTCCCATTGGCCGCGGGGCAGGGCCGTGAGGCCGGCCCAGAAAATCTCCTCGGCAAAGGCGGTGAGGACGGCCGTGAGCACGAGAAACAGGACCAGCTCGCCCGACAGGGTGATGCCGATCCCCGGAAGCCCGAAGTAGAAGATCAGGATCAGGATCAGAGGCGGCAAGGCCCGCAGCATGTCGGCGAAGATGACGATGGGAAGGGTGATCCACCACACCTGCATCGCCCGAAGGCAGGCGAGCAGCATACCCAGCACGATCCCCACGACCACGACGGCGATCCCGAGCCACAGGGTGGTGAGCACGGCCTGAAGGACATCGGGCAGATACCGGGCAAAGACGTGCGGCGCAAAGAAGGTGTCGAGAAAGCGGGTCATTCCACCCTCGCGACACGCGAAAGGAAGGCGCGGGTGCGCTCGTGCTGCGGATTGCCGAAGATCGCCTCGGGCGGACCCTGTTCGACGACCACGCCGCCATCCATGAACACCACGCGGTCCGCCGCCTCACGCGCGAAGCCCATTTCGTGGCTGACGACCAGCATGGTCATGCCTTGGGTCTTCAGATCCTTCATCACCTTCAGGACCGAGCCGACCAGTTCGGGATCGAGCGCGGAGGTCGGTTCGTCGAACAGCATGACCTTGGGGTCGAGGGCCAGCGCGCGGGCGATGGCCACGCGCTGCTGCTGCCCACCGGACAGTTCGGTGGGCATCGCATCGGCCTTGTGCGCGAGCCCCACGCGGTCCAGCATGTCCATCGCGCGGGCGCGGGCGTCGTCCTTGCCGCGCTTCAACGCCTTGATCTGGGCCAGCATCACGTTGCGCACAACGCTCATGTGCGGATAGAGGTGGAAGCCCTGAAACACCATTCCGGTTTGCAGGCGCAGGCTGTTCAGATCGCGGGCCGGCGCGTTCATGATGTTGCGCCCGTCGATGATGACCGAGCCGGAGGTCGCTTCCTCCAGCCGGTTGCAGCATCGCAGCATGGTGGATTTGCCCGATCCCGACGGACCGATGATGAACACCAGTTCGCCCGGCGCGACCTTCAGGTCGATATTGCGCAGGACCTGAGTTTCCCCGAAGCGCTTTTCCAGCGCGACGATTTCGAGCATCGGTTTCATGGTGGTGTCCGTCGTTATGGGGGCGCGTGGATCAGCTTGCGAAATCGCAGGTCACCCCATGCGGGGTGTCCTCGTATCCCGGAAAGCCCGGCGTGCCGTATCCCGCGACCGGCGTGACGATCGTGGACCCTTCCGCCGGGGTGACGCCGAACCACTTCTCCGACAGCGCGGCCAGAGAGCCGTCGGTCTTCAGGCATTCCAGCACCGCGTCCACCTTGTTGCGGTTTTCCACGTCGTCCTTGCGGAAGGGCAGGGCCCAGACGAGGCCGGTCCCGATCTCGGCCCCCAATTCAAGGCGCGGGTTCTTCTGGACGGCCCAGGCCGCCACGGTCGAACCGGCCAGCGAGGCGAAGGCACGCCCGGTCAGCACCGCCTCCACCGCGTCGGTCGCCGTGCCGTATCCCGTGACGGTGATGTCGTATTCGGCGGCGTTCTTGTTCAGGTATTCCTCATAGGCGGAGCCCTTGTTGACCGAGATCGTCTGGCCCCGATACCCCTCAAGCGTGTCACCCGCTTCGGTGCCGGCCATCTGGACGAAGGAGAAGTTGGTGTCCATGAACCCTTCGGTGAACAGCATGTTTTCCGCCCGCTCCGCCGAGACGGTCACCGGCGCGACGAGGAAATCGTAGGTGCCCGCCTGCATGGCCGGGATCAGGCCCGAGAATTGCGCGGCATCGATCTGGATCGTCGTGCCGAGGCGTTCGGCGATGAGTTCGGCCATATCGACGTTGAACCCTTCGATCCCCCCCGAAAGGCTGGGCATGGCATGGGGCGCAAAGGTTCCGTCCAAGGCGACGCGAAGCCCCGACTGCGCATGGGCGGGCAGGGAAAGACCCGCCGCACACCCGATCGCCAGGGCCGTGATGAAGACGCGATGTGTCATGTCGTTGTTCCTGTCATGAGGGCGATCCAGAAGCGCCTTGGACAGGCTGACGACAATTCAAATATAAATGAAGTAAGCGGTAATACCTTAAATATAGATATGAATTATATGAAGTTGCCTGCCAATTGTGCATATTGGTGTCTTGTCGATGTCATGGGGGTTGATGATTTCGGGTCGCCTTGAATTGAGGCATTGGCGCTGGAATAATCATCGGCTTATCCCGCCGGCGTGGTCGTTCAGCGGCAACGCGTCGCCTATATTTCGGGCGCCTGAGCGTAAGATTCCCGGTGGCGTGAGTTGACCGCACTTCGCCGACACGGCGGAGCCGTTTGACAGCCCCCGTCGGATATGACCGGTTTTGGAACCCGAACCGCCCTGTTCGATTGACGTGATATCAAGGAAGGATGGGGGCCGTGCAGATGGGCACGGTGGAGTTTCATCCTTGGGGCGCGCGGTCCGACAGTTTGGATCGCCCCGAACGGATGGTCTTCTATCTGGATCCAGGCGGGGGGGTGGGTTTTGCGGCCACCCGGCGCGCCGCGTTGGAGGTTCGAGAGGTTCTGGACGATGCAGGCCTGGCGTCCTGGCCGCTGCTGTCGGGGGCAAGGGTATTCATGTGATCGCCCCTTGCGCCGCACCGTGACGTGGGAGGTTGTAAGGTGGCTGGCCCAGGTGATCGCGACCCTGATGTCCGACCGCGCGCCGGATCGGTTCACCGCGACAATGTCCAAGGCCAAACGCAAGGGCCGCATCTTCATCGACTGGTTGCGCAACGAACGGGGGGCAACCGCCATCGCCCCCTTTTTCGTCCGTGCCCGGCCCGGTGCCTCGGTGGCCGCACCGTGACGTGGGAGGAACTTTCCCGTCTTCGCCGTGCGGACGCGTTTGGAATGGACGCGGCGCTGGAGCGGGGATGGCCTGCTCTTCCAAAGCCCTCGACAATCGATCGGGCCGTTCTGGGTCGTTTGACGCCCTGACCCCGCCGCGACGCCAGGCAGTGCGCGGATTTGGCGGGGCGGGTGATATGTTTTCGACCGGAAACGCCCATTTTGGCGCGTGTCGAAAATAAGACTTTCCAACACCCGCGCAACGCGGCAACACGGCATCAGATGCGAAAGGGAGCATGTCATGAAAGCGCTGGTTCTTGAGGAAAAGGGCAAGCTGAACATCCGCGAGATCGACATCCCGCAGACGTTGGGGCCGAAGGACGTGCGGATTGCGATCCACACCGTCGGGATCTGCGGATCGGACGTGCATTACTATACCCACGGCAAGATCGGCCATTTCATCGTGAACGAACCGATGGTCCTGGGGCACGAGGCGTCCGGCACCGTGGTCGAGGTGGGGGCCGAGGTGGGGCACCTGAAGGCGGGTGACCGCGTCTGCATGGAGCCGGGGATTCCCGATGCCACCTCGCGCGCGGCCAAGCTGGGCATCTACAACGTCGATCCGGCGGTGCGGTTCTGGGCGACGCCGCCGGTGCACGGCTGCCTGATGCCCGAGGTGATCCACCCCGCCGCCTTCACCTACAAGCTGCCCGACAATGTCAGCTTTGCCGAAGGGGCGATGGTCGAACCGTTTGCCATCGGGATGCAGGCGGCGTTGCGCGCGCGCATTCAGCCGGGCGATACGGCGGTGGTGACGGGCGCGGGGCCCATCGGCATGATGGTGGCGCTGGCGGCGCTGGCGGGCGGCTGCGCGCGGGTCATCGTGGCCGACATGGCGCAGCCCAAGCTGGACATCATCGGCGCCTATGACGGGGTGGAGGTGGTGAACATCCGCAACACCCCCCTGCGGGAGGCGGTGGCGGCGGCCACGGACGGCTGGGGCGCAGATATCGTGTTCGAATGTTCCGGGGCGGCGCCCGCGATCCTGGGCATGGCGGATCTGGCCCGTCCGGGCGGGGCCATCGTGCTTGTGGGGATGCCGGTCGATCCCGTGCCGGTGGATATCGTGGGGCTGCAGGCGCGTGAATTGCGACTGGAGACGGTCTTCCGCTATGCCAACGTCTATGATCGGGCCATTGCGCTGATCGCGTCGGGGAAGGTGGATCTGACGCCGCTGATTTCCGACACGATCGCCTTTTCCGATGCCGTGGCGGGGTTCGACCGTGCGGTCGAAGCGCGACCGACGGATGTGAAGCTGCAGATCGTCATGCCGTGACACGGGCGGGGGGCGGGGCTGAGCGCTCCGCCTTCCGTGATGTGCAAAAAAGTATCATTTCGACCTGTGCGATGATGTAGCGCCGGGGGGCGGAATCGGTCATCTTCGCCGAACTCGTATCGCCATCGGAGGGGAGGGCGGAACGGGGATCGGAGGACACCGTGATGCAGCCTGATCTGGAGTTGGTGCACATCCGCAAGGGTGAAAGCTTTGCCGCCTGGATGCACGGCTATCCCTTCCGCACGGTTCGCTGGCACTACCATCCCGAATACGAAATTCATCTGGTCGTCGCCACATCGGGCAAATTCTATGTGGGCGATTTCACCGGCACCTTCGTGCCGGGGCAGTTGATCGTGACCGGACCCAACCTGCCGCAGAACTGGATTTCCGACATCGCCCCGGGCGAGGTGGTGACCGTCCGCTCGCTTGTGATCCAGTTTCCCGAAAGCCTGGTTGCGGGGGCGGGGGCGGCGTTTCCCGAAATGGACATGCTGCGCCCCCTCTTGGATCGCAGCCACCGCGGCCTTCTGTTCGATGCGGAGACCAGCGACGCCATTCGCCCGCTGATGCTGACCCTGATCGAATCGCGCGGGTTGAAACGTCTGTCGCTGTTCTGGGAGATTCTGGACCGTCTGGCGACCGCGCCCGACCCGGAGGTTCTGGCCAGTCTCAGCTATGAACTGGACGTGGGCCGCATGGACCACTGCGGCGTCAACCGCGCCATCGCCCATCTGCGCGAGAACCTGACCGAGACGATCGAGGAGCCGGAACTGGCCGATCTTGTCGGCCACAGCCCAAGCGCCTTTTCCCGCGCCTTCAAACGCCACACTGGCACGACGCTGGTCCGTTACAAGAACCAGCTTCGCGTCGATCTTGCCTGCCAGATCCTGCTGACCCAACCCGACACCAAGGTGTCGGAGGTCTGCTATGAGGTCGGCTTTGGCAACCTGTCGAATTTCAACCGCCATTTCCTGAAGCTGAAGGGCATGTCGCCCTCGCAGTTCCGCGCGACGTTCGCCGCCAACGGCGAATTCACCGCGTTGCGCGACGCGGCCGGCCTTGGGAACACACCTGTTCGGGCGATGTCGCCCAACGGCGGGCCATCCGCGCCCGCAACCATCCAAGAGGGAGGATCCTTGGTATGAAGAAGATCGTTTGCACCGCGTCGGGCCTGACGCTCGCGCTTGCCATGGGCACGTCGGCCATGGCGCAGGACAACCTGAAGATCGGCATGTCCTTTCAGGAGATGAACAACCCCTATTTCGTGTCCATGCAGGAGGCGCTGAACGAAGCCGCCACCAGCATCGGCGCCGAGGTCGTCGTGACCGACGCCGCGCATGACGTGGCCAAGCAGATCTCCGATATCGAGGACATGCTGCAACAGGGCATCGACATCCTGCTGATCAACCCGACCGACAGCGCGGGCGTGGAGGCCGCCGTGCAGATGGCCAAGGCGCAGGACGTGATCGTCGTGGCCGTGGACGCACAGGCCAATGGGCCGGTGGACACCTTCGTCGGATCGAAAAACCGCGATGCGGGCTATATGTCCTGCAAGTATCTGGCGGACGAGCTGGGGGGCGAGGGCGAGGTCGCGATCCTGGACGGGATCCCGGTGGTGCCGATCCTGCAGCGGGTCGAAGGCTGCAAGGCCGCGCTGGAAGAATTCCCCGGCATCCAGCTGGTCGATACGCAAAACGGCCGTCAAGATCGCTCGGTCGCGCTTGGCGTGGTGGAGAACATGATCCAGTCCAAGCCGAACCTTGCGGGCATCTTCTCGGTCAACGATGGCGGGGCCATGGGCGCGCTGGCCGCGATCCAAGGGTCGGGCCGCGACATCAAGCTGACGTCGGTGGACGGCGCGCCGGAAGCGGTTCAGGCGATCGCCGAAGGCGGCCCGTTCATCGAGACGACCGCGCAGTTCCCGCGCGATCAGGTGCGTGTGGGTCTGGCCATGGCTCTGGCCCAGAAATGGGGCGCCCGCGTGGTTCCCAAAGAGGTGCCGATCGACGTGCGCGTCGTGGATGCCGAAAACGCCGCCGACTTCGCCTGGTAAATCCATCGCCGCTCCGGTTTGCCGGGGCGGCACCCCAAGACGGGAGACGATCATGCTGGAACTCAGCGGAATCCGAAAAAGCTTCGGCCCCATCGAGGTGCTGCATGGCGTCGACCTGACTGTCCGCGCGGGCGAGGTGCACGCCCTTCTGGGCGAGAACGGCGCCGGAAAATCCACGCTGATGAAGATCGTCAGCGGCATCCTGCCCCCCAGTGCCGGCATCCTTCGCGTGGACGGCACCGAACGGACCTTTGCCAATTACGATGAGGCGATTGCGGCCGGCATCGGCATCGTGTTCCAGGAATTCAGCCTGATCCCGCATCTGAACGCGGTGGAGAACATGTTTCTGGCGCGGGAAAAGCGCAACGCGCTTGGCCTTCTGGACCGCAAGGCGATGCGGACCCGCGCGGCGGAGATTCTGGGACGGCTGGGTGTGCATGTGCCGCTGGATGTGCCGATCACCCGCCTGTCCGTCGCCCAACAGCAGTTCGTGGAGATCGCGAAGGCCCTGTCGCTTGAGGCGCGCATCCTCGTTCTGGACGAACCCACGGCCACCCTGACCCCGTCCGAAGTGGAGCACTTGTTCAAGGTCATGCGCGAATTGCGCAAGCAGGGCGTGGCCATTGTCTTCATCTCGCACCATCTGGACGAGATTTTCGAGATTTGCGACCGCATCACGGTCCTGCGCGACGGCACCTATGTCGCCACATGCGAGGTGGCCGATACCGATATCGACCATCTGGTGGAGATGATGGTGGGCCGGCGGATCGAGAGCAGCTTTCCCCCCAAACCCACCCTTCCCGCCGATGCCAGGATCGTGCTGGAGGTGCCCAAGGTGCAGTTGCGCAAGGGCGGTGCGGTGTCGAAATTCGCCCTGCGGCAGGGGGAGATCCTCGGGTTTGCGGGGCTGGTGGGGTCGGGGCGGACCGAGACCGCGCTCGCAATGCTGGGCGCCTTTCCTGCCGCGCAATGCCTGTTGCACGTGGATGGCGAGGTGACGCGGTTCCGCGAACCCGCCGAGGCGCTGGCCCATGGCATCGGCCTTTTGCCGGAAAGCCGCAAGGAGCAGGGGCTGATCACCAGCTTCTCGATCCTGCAGAACATCTCGCTGAACAATTACGGAAAATACCGCAAGGGGCATTGGTTTCTGGACCTGAAGGCCGAACGCGCCGCCACGAAACAGGCGATGGGCCAGGTGCGCGTCAAGGCGCAGGGGCCGGACGCGCGCATCGACACGCTGTCGGGCGGCAACCAGCAGAAGGTGGTCATCGCCCGCTGGCTGAACCACCAAACCCGCGTCCTGATCTTCGATGAACCCACGCGGGGCATCGACGTGGGCGCCAAGGCGGAAATCTATGCCCTGATGCGCGAATACACCGCGCAGGGCCATTCGATCATCATGATCTCGTCCGAACTGCCGGAGATCATTGGAATGTCCGACCGCGTCTGCGTCTTCCGCTCGGGCGGGATCGTGGCAACGCTGGAGGGCGCGCATATCAATTCGGAGGATATCATGACGCAAGCCACCACGGGGAGGGTGTCCGATGTCGCCTGATGCCGACGCGCGCCGCTTCGATCCGCGCGCGCTGATCCATTCGCCGCTGGCCCTGCCGCTGATCGGTCTGATCGTCGTGTCGGTGCTGATGGGCTTTGCCAGCGACAACTTCTTCACGCTTTCCAACATCATGAACGTGCTGCGTCAGGTCTCCATCGTGGCGATTCTGGCCGTGGGCATGACCTTCGTCATCCTGACCGGCGGGATCGATCTGTCGGTGGGCGCGGTCATGGCCCTGGCCGGAACCATCGCCGCCGGTTTGATGGTGAACATGGGGATGCCCGGCTGGGTCGGGCTGCTGGCCGGTCTGGGCGTCGGGGCCATTCTGGGCATCTTCAACGGGTTTCTTGTGGCCTGGGGCCGGATGCCCGCGATCATCGTGACGCTGGCCACCATGGGCATCGCCCGGGGTCTGGGCCTGATCTATTCCGGCGGCTATCCGATCTCCGGCCTGCCCTCGTGGATTTCGTGGTTCGGCGTGGGACGCGTGGGCATCATTCCAGTGCCGGTGATCATCATGATCGTCGTCTATGTCCTGGCTTGGGTGGTCTTGCAGCGCACCGCCTTCGGGCGGCACGTCTATGCCATCGGCGGGAACGAGACGGCGGCCAAGCTGTCGGGTGTCAAGACGCAGCGGGTGAAGGCGGCGGTCTATGTCATCTCGGGCATCACCGCGGCCATTGCGGCGCTGATCCTGACGGGGCGGCTGATGTCGGGCCAGCCGAATGCCGGCGTGGGGTTCGAACTGGACGCCATTGCCGCCGTGGTTCTGGGCGGGACCGCCATTGCGGGCGGACGAGGACTGATCCTTGGCACGCTGATCGGGGCGGTTCTTCTGGGCATCCTGAACAACGGCCTGAATCTGATGGGGATCAACCCCTACATGCAGGACGTGATCAAGGGCCTGATCATCCTGCTGGCAATCTATATCGGGCGCGAATGGCGCTGATTTTCGGAGATGGACATGTCTGACAAACTGGACGGCAAGATCGCCGTCATCACCGGCGCCGCTTCGGGCATCGGTCTGGCCACGACGGAGCGGCTTTTGGAACGCGGCGCGACCGTGGTCATGGTGGACTGGGATGCCAAGGCGCTGGACGCGCAGATCGCCCGTCTGGGGGATCGCGCCGTGGCGCAGGTGACGAACCTGCTGGACGCCGCCAGTTGCAACGCGATGGTGCCGGAGATTTTGGCCAAGGTCGATCACATCGACATCCTCTATTGCAACGCCGGCAGCTATATCGGCGGCGATCTGGTGGACACCACGCCCGAAGTGATCGACCGGATGCTGAACCTGAACGTCAATGCGGTGGTCAAGAACGTCCACGCCGTGATTCCGCACATGATGGAGCGGAAGACGGGCGACATCGTCGTCACCTGCTCCATCTCCGGCCATTTCCCGGCCGAGTGGGAGCCTGTGTATTCCGCGTCGAAATGGGCGATGACCAGCTTCGTCCAAGGGATGCGTCGGCAGATGATCCCGCACGGGGTGCGCGTGGCGCAGGTGTCGCCCGGCCCGGTCGTTTCGGCCCTGCTGGCCGACTGGCCCGAGGAAAACCTGCGCAAGGCCAAGGAATCGGGCAGCCTGATGGACCCCGAGGAGGTGGCGGATGCCGTCGAATACATCCTGACGCGCAAGCGCGGGGTGTCGGTGCGCGATCTGGTCGTCATGCCCACCAACTTCGCGCGGATGTAATCCATGTTCATCGGGGTGGATGTCGGGACCGGGTCGGCCCGGGCGGGCGTGTTCGATGCGGCGGGCGTCCTGCTGGCCACGGCGAAGCACGATCTGGACCTGCATCGCGACGGTCTGCGGGTGGAGCAGTCGGGCGCGCAGGTCTGGGATGCCGTCTGCCGGTCGGTGCGGGCGGCGATGGCGGGGCTGGACCCCGCCGCCGTGCGCGGCATCGGGTTCGACGCCACCTGTTCGCTGGTCGTCATGGGCGATGAGGGCGGCCTTCCCGTGGGCGACGGCGCGCGCGACATCATCGTCTGGATGGACCACCGTGCCCGCGATCAGGCGGCGCGGATCAACCAGGGCGACCACGCGGTGCTGCGCTATGTCGGGGGCCGCATCTCGCCCGAGATGCAGACGCCGAAGCTGCTCTGGCTGAAAGAGCATCGTCCCGACGTCTATGCCGCCGCGCGTCATTTCTTCGATCTGACGGATTTCCTGACATGGAAGGCCAGCGGTGCGACGGAGCGGTCCTCTTGCACGGTGACGTGCAAATGGACCTATCTTGCGCATGAGGATCGCTGGGACGCCGATTACTTCCGCGCGATCGGACTGGGGGATCTGGCCGAGGACGGCTTCGCCCGCATCGGCACGACCATCGTGCCGCCGGGCACCGCGCTCGGGTCCGGCCTGACCGAGGGGGCGGCGGCGGATCTGGGGCTGCGCCCGGGCACGGCGGTGGCGGCGGGTCTGATCGACGCCCATGCGGGCGGGGTCGGCACCGTCGCGGCGGGCGGGCCGGTCACCGACCGTCTGGGCTATGTCTTCGGCACATCGTCCTGCACCATGACCACCACGGCCGAGGCCGCCTTCGTGCCCGGCGTCTGGGGGCCGTATTTCTCGGCCATGGTGCCGGGGATGTGGCTGAACGAGGGCGGGCAATCGGCGGCGGGGGCGGCGATCGACCGGCTGCTGCACATGCATCCCGCGGCGGGTGTGGAGACGGGGGGGCAACCCCTTCCGCAATGGCTGGCCGACCGCGCGCTGGCGCTGGCGGGCGATCCCAAGGATGCGGTGACGCTGGCGGACGGCCTGCACGTCGTGCCGGAGTTTCTGGGCAACCGCGCCCCCTTCGCCGACCCCGAGGCGCGGGCGGTGATTGCCGGCCTTGGCATGGACCAGGGGCCGGATTCACTCGTTGCGCTCTATGTCGCGGGTCTGTGCGGTCTTGGCTATGGCCTGCGTCAGATTGTTGAGACGCAGGCCGCAAATGGTGTCCATGTGACGACCATCGCCGTGTCGGGCGGGGCCGCCGCGCATCCCTTGTCGCAACAGCTTCTGGCCGATGCGACCGGTCTGGATGTCGAGGTGACGGAATGCCCGGAACCCGTCCTTCTGGGATCGGCGATGCTGGGGGCGGTCGCCTCGGGCGATTGTCCCGACGTGGTGACGGCGATGGGGGCGATGTCCCGCGTGGCCACCCGCCGCACCCCCGCGCCCGACATGCGCGATCTGCACGACCGGCGTTATGCCGCTTTCCTGTCCCTGCAAGACACCGCCCGCGCGATCCGCGCCTGAGCTTCGGAGCATCACCATGCAATTTCACGGCAAACGCGTCATCATCACCGGGGCGGGCAAGGGCATCGGGCGGACCTGCGCCACGCTGATGGCCGCGCGGGGGGCGGAGGTCGTGGCCCTGTCGCGCACCGCTTCCGATCTGGACAGTCTGCAGGCCGACATCGGCAGCCGGGGCATCCGCGTCGATCTGGCCGACCCCGCCGCCACCCGTGCCGCGATGGCCGAGGCGGGGGTCGCGGATTACCTGATCAACAGCGCGGGCATCAACGTCCTGCAAAGCACGTTCGACATGACCGAGGATGGATATGAGGCGGTCATGGGCATCAATCTGCGCGCCGCCCTGATCACCTGCCAGGAATTCGGGCGTGCGCGGGTCGCGGCGGGAGGCGGCGGGGCGATCGTCAACATCACCTCCATCGCCGGGCATCGCG
Source organism: Falsirhodobacter halotolerans (assembly GCF_022899245.1). Lineage (NCBI taxonomy): Bacteria > Pseudomonadati > Pseudomonadota > Alphaproteobacteria > Rhodobacterales > Paracoccaceae > Falsirhodobacter > Falsirhodobacter halotolerans. The sequence continues at coordinate 134,014 of NZ_JALJAZ010000003.1, read as the reverse complement.
GCTTTGCCGACCATCTGTGCTATGCGGCGTCCAAGGCGGGGCTGGAGGGGGCAAGCCGCGTTCTGGCCAAGGAGCTGGGGCCCCATGGCATCCGCGTGAACTGTGTAGCCCCGACCATCACCCTGACCGAACTGGCGGCCGAGGCCTGGAGCGATCCGGCCAAGGCCCAGCCGATGATGGTGCGCCACCCGATGAACCGCTTTGCCGAGGCCGAGGAGGTGGCGAAATCCATCGCCCTTCTGCTGTCGGACGATGCGGGCATCCTGACCGGGGCGGTTTTGCCGGTGGACGGCGGCTTTCTGGCCGTCTGACACGGCTCACGCGGGGCGGGTCAGATCCAAGGGGTGGCTTTCCAGGATCGTTTCCATCGAGAAGATGCCCGTCACCGCGTGAAAATCGAACCCGGTGATCAGCCGCTGGTAAAAGGCGTCATAGCCGCCCATGCCCCGTGTCACGACCTTGATCAGGTAATCCCACTCCCCCCCGATGCGGTAGCAATCCACCACGCCGGGCAACCCGTCCACATGCTTGCGAAACGCCTCGGCCCAATCGGCGGAGTGGTGGCGGGTGCGGATCATCACGAATACCGTCAGGTCCAGCCCCGCCTTTGCCGGATCGATCCGGGTCTGGCTGCCCAGGATCACGCCCGCGTCGCGCAGCCGCTGCAACCGCCGCCAACAGGCGTTCTGCGACATGCCCACCCGTTCGGCCACGTCGCGCTGCGAGAGGGTGCCGTCCTGCTGCAGAACCGTCAGGATTTTTCGATCAATCGTATCAAGAGATAGCATTCGTTCGTTCACCTGACCCGTTTCGACCCCGATATTCGCGCAAACAGGCGATGCAATCAACCCACCGTCCGGATAATCTTCGATCACCCAACCGGAGATGTCACGATGCCCCACCCGACCGGCCTTCTGCGCACGTTCCTTGACACATTGCCGTCCGATCTTGCGGGGCTGGCCGCGGGGCTGGTGGGCAAAGGGCGGCAGATCGACGGTCCGTTCGGCCCGAAGACGCTGGTCTATGCCGATTACGTCGCCTCGGGCCGGGCCATGAAGCCGATCGAGGCCTTCGTGCTGGACGAGGTTCTGCCCTTCTATGCCAACAGCCATACCGAGGCGTCGTTCTGCGGCGGGTTCGTCACCCGCTTGCGGCGCGAGGCGCGGGCGGTCGTGGCCGAATGCTGCGGCGCGACGGAGGATCATGCGACGGTGTTCTGCGGATCGGGGGCCACGGCGGGCATCAACCGGCTGGTGCATCTTCTGGGGGCGACGGCCCCCCGGACGCGGGTGGTTCTGGGGCCATACGAGCATCATTCCAACATCCTGCCTTGGCGCGAATCCGGGGCCGAGATCGTGGAGATCGGCGAAGGCGCCGATGGCGGTCCCGATTTGGACGCGTTGCGCGCGGCGCTGCGGACGGGCGGGGCCGACCGGGTCATCTGCTCGCTGTCGGCGGCGTCGAACGTGACGGGCATCATCGCCGACGTTTCGGGCATCACGCGGGTCGTCAAGGCGGCGGGGGCGGCGATGGTCTGGGACTATGCCGGTGCGGGGCCGTATCTGCCGATCGCCATGACGCCCGCACCGGATGCGGCGATCGACGCCGTCGTCGTCTCGCCGCATAAATTCATCGGCGGACCGGCCGCCTCGGGCATTCTGATCGTGCGGCGCGACGCGGTGCGCGCCGTCTGCCCGACCTGGGCGGGCGGGGGGACCGTGCGCTTCGTCTCCCCCACCGGCCATGATTACAGCGGTGTGCTTGAGGCGCGTGAGGAAGCGGGAACCCCCAACGTCATCGGCGACATCCGCGCCGCCCTGGCCTTTCTGGTCAAGGAGCGGATCGGGGCCGACCGGATGGCCGCGCGCAATGCGGCGCTGGCCGATCGGGGGATGGCCGCGCTGTCCTCCGCCCCGGGGGTCGAACTTCTGGGGCGCACCACGGCGGCGCGGCTGCCCATCTTCTCGTTCCGCCTGCGCGCGCCGGATGGAACGCCGGTGCATCAGCAACTCGCCACCCGGCTGCTGAGCGATGCGTTCGGCATTCAGGCCCGTGGCGGATGCGCCTGCGCCGGTCCTTATGTCCATCGCCTTCTGGGCATCGACGGTGCGCAATCCGACGCGATCCGGCGGGCGATTCTGGACGGGGACGAAATGGCGAAGCCGGGATTCGTGCGGCTGAACCTCAGCGTGTTGCTGTCCGAGGAGGAGGTGGCCCATATCCTGCGCAGCGTGGCCGATCTGGGGCGCATCGCGGCGGATCATGCGCAGGATTACCGGTTCGACCCCGCGCGCGCGATCTTCACCCCACGGCTGATGGCCGCGGAATAGGCGCTACCACGGCAAAACCTGACCCGTCCGGTCCAGGAAAAGGCCCGTCTGGGCGGGCGTCGCGCGGTCGATGCAGGTCAGAAGCGCCTGCGCCGCCTGATCCGGGGCCTGCACCGTCAGGCCGGATTTGGCGAATTTGCCCGACAGGCCCGTGGCCACCGTGCCGGGATGCAGGGCCAGACAGACGGCCTTTGGATGGGTGCGGGCCATCTCGATCGCGGCGGTGCGGACCAGCTGGTTCACCGCCGCCTTCGACGCACGGTAGGAATACCACCCGCCCAAACGGTTGTCTTCGATGCTGCCCACCTTGGCCGACAGAACTGCGAAGACGCATTTGCGGTCTTTCGGCAGGCGGGGCAGGACGTGCTTCATCACCAGCGCGGGCCCGATGGTGTTGACGGCGAACACCTCCGCCATGGCGGCGGGATCGAGGGCGCGCAGGGTCTTTTCCGGCTCCACCCCCCGGCGGTGCAGAAGGCCGCTTGCGATGATTACCAAGCTGGGGCGGAGGGACGCCAGCGCGTCGCGAACCGACGCCTCCGATGTCAGGTCGACGGGCGGCACGCCGCCCCGCGCCAGCCCGACCACCGATCCGAACCGGCCCGAGGCGTCGATGGCCCTCATCAGGGCCTGCCCGATCCCGCCCGAGGCCCCGACGACCACGGCCGTCCCCCCGGCCTCGAAGCTCTCCAGCATCCGCACCTCCTGCGGTTCATGTCGGATGGGACACGACGCCCGACGCGCCCTCGCGTTACAGAAGGCCTTCGGCCTGCTTCGCCGCTTTGGCGGAAGGGCGCGCCATCACCCGTTCCCACAGGGCATGTGCCTTGGGATAGGGGGCATAGTCCACATTGGCCGACACGCCCCAGCCGAGGATCACGGCAAGATAGGCGTCGGCCTGCGTGAAATCGCCCAGCCAATAGCCGCCTTCGGGCAGCATGTCCTCCAGCTCGTCCAAACGGCGGGCCATCTTCTTCTTGCCTTCCTCCTTCGCCTCGGGCGTGGGGTTGGGCGCGAAAAGGCTTCCGAAGGCGGTATGAAGGTCGCTGCAGAAGGCCAGCGCCTCTTGCAGACGCGCTCGTTCAAGGCTCCCCGCCGGCGGGGCAAAGGCGGCGATGTTCGACAGGTCACCGATATATTGGTGGATCGCCGCGTTCTGGGTCAGGATCGTCCCATCGTCCAGTTCGATGGCGGGCACCGCGCCGCGCGGGTTGATGGTCCGATAATCCGCGCCGCCCGCCGTGGTCTTGGTCTTGAGATCGACCGCCTCGGTTTCATACGGCAGGCTCGTTTCTTCAAGAACGATATGCACGCTGAGCGAGCAGGCGCCCGGTTTGTAGTAGAGTTTCATTGGCACATCCTTCGGCATCGCCATGGGTTGATGTCTTGCCAAGCTAGGGCGCAGACGGGCCGATCCCAGGGGGGGCCTTGCCGGGTCAATGTCCGAAGCACAGGGCGGGCAGGATCCCCGCGCAGGCCACTTCCTCGCCCCCTTCATAGATCATGCGCAGGGCGACGAACAGGATCACGATCAGGCCGATCCATGCGATGAACCGGTATTTGTGCAGCACCCGCGCGATCAGCGTGGCCGCCGCCCCCATCAGCACGACCGAGATCAGAAGGCCGATCACCAGCACCTCCACATGATCCCGCGCGGCCCCGGCCACGGCCAGAACGTTGTCCAGGGACATGGACACGTCGGCGATGATGATCTGGATCATCGCCTGCCAGAAGGTTTTTTTCGGCCCCTTGGCGGCGTCGGCGACCGCATCTTCGTCGTTCCCGCTTTCGCGGATTTCGCGATACATCTTCCAGCAGACCCAAAGAAGCAGCACGCCCCCCGCCAGGGTCAGCCCGATGATGGCCAGCAATTCCACGGCGATCAGCGCGAACAGGATCCGCAGGACGACGGCCCCGCCGATGCCCCAGAAGATGACCTTGCGGCGGATGGAAGGGTCCACCCCCGCCGCCGCCATGCCGACCACCACCGCATTGTCGCCCGCAAGAACGACGTCGATGAACAGAACCTGAAGCAGGGCGTAGAATTCGGTCGCGAGGAATGTGTCGGTCAAGAGGCCACCCATGCTGGACAATAAGGCAAATGGTCGCATTCCTTGTCCATGATGTCGCAGCCCGTGTCGATACCAAAAGGGTGTTTGCAAGGCGCACCGCCTTCGGAACCGGCACCCAGGATCGCCGCGTGAAAATCCAGGCACAGGGCAGGTCACAAAGGATTGACCAGCCGATGGGCCGCGCCCCATAAGCGGACGATCGGGTTCAAGCGGTGAAGTGTCCCATGTTAGAGAAAAAATTCGGCCTTGCGGCCAATGGAACGGACGTCCGGCGCGAGGTTGTGGCGGGCATGACGACGTTCCTGACGATGGCCTATATCATCTTCGTCAACCCCGACATCCTGTCGACCACGGGCATGGATCGGGATGCGGTGTTCGTGGCGACCTGCCTTGCGGCGGCGCTTGGGTCGGCCATCATCGCGCTGTGGGCGAACTGGCCCATCGCCATGGCCCCCGGCATGGGGCTGAACGCGTTCTTTGCCTTCACGGTCGTGGGGGCCATGGGCTTCACCTGGCAACAGGCGCTCGGGGCCGTCTTCATCTCGGGCGTGATCTTTTTGATCCTGACCTTGACGGGGGTGCGCCGCTGGCTGATCGCGGGCATTCCCATGTCCATGCGCAGCGCCATCGCGGCGGGGATCGGGCTGTTCCTGGGTCTGATCGCGTTGCAAAGCGCGGGGATCGTGGTGGACAATCCGGCGACGTTGGTGGGCCTGGGCGATCTGACATCCGCAGGCGCGCTGTTGGCGGTTCTGGGCTTCTTCGTCATCGTGGCGCTGGACGCGCTGAAGGTGCGGGGCGCGATCCTGATCGGGATCCTTGCGGTGACCGCCATCTCCATCGCCGTCGGGGCGAGCGCGTTCGGCGGCGTCGTGTCGATGCCGCCGTCGATCCTGCCGACCTTTCTGCAACTGGACATCATGGGCGCGCTGACCGTGGGGATCTTCCACGTCATCCTCGTCATGGTTCTGGTGGAGGTGTTCGACGCCACCGGAACCCTGATCGGGGTGGCGAAACGCGCGGGCCTGCTGCCCGAGGGGCGGATCGAGGGCAATCAGGGCCTGAACCGCGCGCTGATGGCCGATTCCACCGCCATCGTCGGGGGGGCGCTTCTGGGCACCAGCTCCACCACCGCCTATGTCGAAAGCGCCTCCGGGGTTCAGGCGGGCGGTCGCACGGGCCTGACCGCGCTGGTCGTGGCCGCGCTGTTCCTGCTGGCCACGTTCTTTGCCCCCCTTGCGGGATCGGTTCCGGCCTATGCCACGGCCCCGGCGCTGCTGTTCGTGGCCTGCCTGATGGCGCGGGAGTTCGAGAACATCGCATGGAACGACGTGACGGAAAGCGCGCCCGCCGTGCTGACCGCGTTGGTGATGCCCTTCACCTATTCCATCGCGAACGGTCTGGCGGTGGGCTTCATCAGCTATGCCCTGATCAAGCTGATGACCGGGCGCGCGCGTGAGGTGCATCCCGCGACCTGGGTGGTGGCCGCCCTGTTCGTCATCCGCTTCGCGTTCTTCGCGGAATAAGATCAACCGCTGGTCACCGGATCGGGGATCAGCGGCTGCGGCAGCCCCGCCACACCGGGGTCGAGTTTCAAGACCTGACCGTCGGGGCCGGAGGGGCTGCCGTCCGAGATCGTGGTGATGAACAGGGTGCGCAGGTCCGGCCCGCCGAACACCGGCTTTGACGGGCGGCGCACGGGCAGGGCGATGGCGCGGTCCGTGCTTCCGTCGGGCCGCAGGCGCAACACGCGCCCCCCGCCCACGGCGGCGATCCAGTAGAACCCTTCGGCATCGACCGTGGCGCCGTCGGGACGCCCGAATTCCGGGTCCAGCGTGCGGAACACCCGCCGGCGGCTGATCGCCCCCGTGTCGGGATCATGATCGAACGCCCAGATGGTCGATACCCCAAGCCAAGAGTCCGAGGCGAACATCGTCCGGTCATCGGCGCTGAAGGCCAGACCGTTGCCGACATGCAGACCGTCCAGCACCTGGATCGACCGCCGCCCGTCCAGGCGGTGCAGGGCGGCGTCCGCCCGCTCCATCGGGTCGGCCATGCTGGCGGCGAAAAAACGCCCCCCGCGCGACACGGCCCCATCGTTCAGCCGGTTGGACGGGTGATGCGGTTCCGGTGCCGACAGATGGGTCAGCGCGCCCGTATCGGGGCGGAAATGCGCGAACCCCGATTTCAGGCCCAGCACGAGGTGCCCCGCATCGGTCAGCGCCAGACATCCCACCGGTTCATCGAACGACCATTGCCGCAGGTCGTCGCCCGACAGGCGCTGGACCGTCATGCCCATGATGTCCACCCACCACAGTGCCTGTGTCCGGTCGCACCAGACGGGGCTTTCGCCGATTTGGGACCGATGCGGATGGGCGATGGTGATCTGGGGCTGTTCCATGACGTTCAGGATAGGGGGAAGGGGATGCGCGTGCCAAACGAAATATGGCCACACCCCCGCGACGGGGTTGATTTGACGCCGCTTTTCGCCAAGGGTTCCGGCAGGGAACGCTGTCACATTCCTGCTGCAATCGCGGCGCATAGGGTGTGGACGGGTCATATGGAGAATGGTGATGACGAAATTGGACCGACGCGGACTTTTGAAGGGCGGGGCGGCCGTGGCCGGTCTGTCGCTGGCCGCCCCTTATCTGGGCCGCGCCGCCGCCGCGCAGGGGACGGGCACGGTCAATATCTTCGCTTGGGCGGGATATCTGAACGACGACATCCTGGGCGCGTTCCGCGAGGCGACGGGGATCACCCCGAACTACACCCCTTACGGCACGAATGACGAGCTGTTGAACCAGCTTCGGGCCAACAATGGCGGCGGGTTCGACCTGATCTGGCCGACGGTGGACCGCGTTCCGAACTATGTCGAATACGACCTGATCCAGCCGATCGACGAAGCGAAGATCGAGGTGGCGCAGGTTCTGCCGAGCGCGTGGGAGAATTCGACCAATCTGGGCGCGGTGGTGGATGGCAAACGCTATCAGGTGCCGACCGATTGGGGCACCGAGGCGGTGGCCTTCGACAAGGACCAGATGCCGCTGGAATACGGCACGGCGTCCTATGGCGACATCTGGGGCCCCGATGCGGCGGGCTTGGCGACGGTGCGGGCCCATTCCGCGTTGGTCGGTCTTGGCCTGTGGCTGGAGGCCGAGGGCAAACTGCCGCGCCCGCTTCTGGATGCGTTCAAGTCGCCCGAGGCGCAGGTGGAGATCTTTGACGTGATCCTGGCCGAGGCCATCGCGCGCAAGGGCAACATCATCCAGTTCTGGAACAACGAGAACGAGGCGCAGGGCGCGTTCCGCGTGAACGGCGCCGCCATCGGGCAGACGTGGGATTCCACCGCCGCGACCCTGGCCCGTGAAGGGCTGCCGATCGGGTTCATCGCGCCCAAGGAAGGGGCGCTGGCCTGGATGGAGGGGCTGTCGATCCCGAAGGGGGCGGCCAACCTCGACAACGCCTATGCCTTCATCAACTGGTTCCTGACGCCGGAAGCGGGGGCGATGTACACCAACGCGACCTCCATCAACTCCACCGCTGTCGGATCGGCCGATCTTCTGTCGGACGAGGCGAAGGCCTTCTTTGCCGCCGCCTATCCCGGCGATGCGTTGGAGAAGCTGTGGTGGTGGCCGATCCAGGAAAGCTGGTATATCACCAAGCGCAACGAGTATCAGGACCGGTTCCTGTCGGCCTGATCTTACGGGGCGGGGCAACCCGCCCTTTTGCCATAAGGGGGGCATATGTCGCATTCGGTGGAACTGTCCGGCATCGGCATGACATTCGGCAGCACGCGGGCCGTGTCGGATGTGTCGTTCAAGGTCGAGGCGGGGGAGTTCTTTTCGATCCTCGGCCCGTCGGGATGCGGCAAGACGACGATCCTGCGGATGATCGCGGGCTTCATCCATCCGACCGAGGGGCGCGTGCTGATCGGCGACCACGACATGGGCACCACCGGGCCGAACCAGCGCCCGACGGCGATGATCTTCCAATCGCTCGCCCTGTTCCCGCTGATGCCCGTGTGGGAGAATATCGCCTTCGGGCTGGAGGCGCGGGGCGTGCCGAAGGCCAAGCGACGCGCGCGGGCGGAGGAGTTGCTGCGCCTGATCGCGCTTGAAGGCTATGGCGACCGGATGCCCGGAGAGCTTTCGGGCGGGCAGCGCCAGCGTGTGGCGATCGCCCGGGCGCTGGCGGTGGAGCCGGGGGTGCTGCTGCTGGACGAGCCGCTCTCGGCCCTTGATCTGAAGCTGCGTCAGCATATGCGGGCCGAGTTGCGGGCCTTGCAGAAGCGGACGGGCGTGACCTTCATCTATATCACCCACGACCAGTCCGAGGCGCTGGCGATGTCCGACCGCGTGGCGGTGATGAGCGAGGGGGTCTTGCAACAAGTGGCCACGCCGCGCGATCTGTATGACCGCCCCGCCACGGGCTTCGTCGCGCGCTTCGTGGGGGAAACGAACGCCATCAAGGGGCGGATCACCGCCGTGGACGGCGGCATCGCGCAGGTGGATACGGCGTTCGGCCCCTTGCGCGGGCGAGCGTCCGGCGTGACCGAGGGGCAGGGGGCCACGCTGTTCGTCCGGCCCGAGGCGCTGGTGCCCGGCGGGGCCACGAACCCCCTGACCGCCACGGTGGAGCGTGTGGATTTCGAGGGTGCCTTTGCCCTCCTGCACGGGCGGATGGCGGATGGCGAGCGGCTGACCGCCTCGGTCGGCAGCACAGATCTGGGGCGGGCCCCGGCCATGGGGGCGGCGGCCACCTTCGGGTTCCATCCCGATCATGCCGTGGTGCTGGCCGATGCGTGATCTTTACGTCCGGTTCGGCGGGGGGCTGGCGACGATCTTTCTGACGCTGGTTCTCCTGTGGGTCGCGGCGATGATCGTCGCGCCCAACATCATGATGCTGGATTACGCGCTGCGCCCCAACCTGCCGCCATCGCAGGCCGGCGGGCCGCTGGATGTCCGCTCGCTCGACAACATCCTCTATCTGGCGGGGGAGCCCACGCACCGGGCGATCTTCTTCAAGACCATATGGGCCAGCGCGCTGGTGGCGGGGGTGACCCTGATCGTCTGCTATCCCATCGCCTATTGGCTGGCGCAACATGCGACGCCCCGGCAGCTGGGCATCGCGCTGATGCTGCTGATCGTGCCGTTTTTCATCAACGAGGTGCTGCGGACCCTTGCCTGGTTCATCCTGCTGGCCTTTCGTGGCCCGCTGAACGCGGTGTTGCAATGGGGCGGGATCATCGACCGGCCGATCCGTTGGCAAGGGGATGGCGGCGTGCTGGCGGGGATGGTCTATGCCTATATCCTGTTCATGCTGCTGCCGATCTACAACGCGATCGAAAGCCTTGAAAAAGCGCAGATCGAGGCGGCGCGCGATCTGGGGGCCTCCACCGCCCGCATCCATCGGCGCGTGGTGATCCCCCACGCCAAGGCGGGAATCGCCACCGGCTGCGTCTTCACCTTCATGCTGGCGGCGGGCTCCTATGTCGCGCCCGCGCTTCTGGGCAGCCCCGGAAGCCGTTGGTTCACCGAGATCATCTACAACTGGTTCTTCGAAGGGGGCGACTGGAATCGCGGGGCGGCCTATGCGCTGGTGCTGCTGGTCCTGTGCCTGACGGTGGTGCTGATCACGCTGCGGGTGTTCCGGGTCAATCTGGCGGATGTGGCGAAATGAGCGACCGGATCTTTCGCGCCCTGTTCGTCCTCTATCTGGTGGCCTTCGCCATCTTCCTGTTCGCGCCATTGCTGGTCATGGCGGCGGCGGCGTTCAACACCAGCCGCTTTCCCACGGTGATCCCGTGGCAGGGCACGACGCTGGAATGGTTTCGCGCGATGTGGAACGACGCGCCGATGTGGGATGCGCTGTGGACCTCGGCCGTCATCGCGGTGGCGGTGGTGGTGGTGTCGCTGCCCATCGGGACGGCGGCGGCGCTGGTCCTGACCTCGCTTCACGCGCGGGCGCGCAGCTTTGCCTATGCCGTCATGGTCTCGCCGTTGCTGACGCCGGGCGTGGTCATCGGCATCGCGACGCTGATCCTGTGGCGGCAGGTGGGCGTGGGCGGGGGGCTGGCGCTGATCGTCATCGCGCAGGTCAGTTTCATCAGCTGCTATGTCATGCTGATGGTCGTGGCCCGCCTTCAACGGTTCGATCCCGTGCAGGAGGAGGCGGCGCTTGGCCTTGGCGCCTCGCGCGTCATGGTGTTCCGTCGGGTGCTGCTGCCGTTCCTGCGCCCGGCGCTGGTGGCCGCAGGGGGGTTGGCCGTCCTGCAATCCATCGAGAATTACAACACCACCCTGTTCGTGCGCGGGTTCGAGACGCCGCTGACGGTGTTCATCGCAACCAAGGTGCGCACGGGGCTGACGCCTGCGGTGAACGCGCTGGCGCTGGTGATGATCGCCGTGGCCGTTCTGGGGGCGATACTTTACGAAATTCGCAGGCGGCGCGCATCGGGGGCATGAGATGACGGCAACGGTGGAACAGGGGCTGCAGGCGGCGGGGGTGGGACGGTTCCAGCACCGGCTGTTCGTGATCTTCGGGCTGGTCTGGTTCGCCGACGCGATGCAGGTCCTGTCCATCGGGTTCAGCGCGCCGTCCATTGCCGCCACATTCGGCATCACCGTGCCGGAGGCGCTGTCCACCGGCACGCTGTTCTTTCTGGGAATGCTGGTCGGGGCCTTCGCCTTCGGGCGGCTGGCCGACCGGATCGGCCGCCGTCCGGTTCTGATGATCGCCGTGGTGCTGGATGCGGTATGCGGGGTGGCCTCCGCCTTTGCGCCGGATTTGCAATGGCTGCTGGTCCTGCGGTTTCTGACGGGGGTCGGGGTCGGGGGGACGTTGCCCGTCGATTACACGATGATGGCAGAGTTTCTGCCCACCGCGCGCCGGGGGCGGTGGCTGGTGTTTCTGGAATCCTTCTGGACGCTGGGCACCATCGCTCTGGCCGTTCTGGCGCTGGTGGCCGCGCGTCATGGCGACGATGCATGGCGCATCATCTTCTTCGTGACGGGCATTCCCGCGCTGATCGGTGTTGTATTGCGGTTTCATATCCCGGAATCGCCACATTTCCTGAACCGGACCGGCCGGGGGGGGGAGGCGCGTCAGGTGCTTCAGCGTGTGGCCGCAACCAACGGATCGACCGCAGAGATCGCCCCCCTGCTGGCCGACCGGATGGAACGGCCGCGGCTGTCCGCGTTGTTCAGCCCCGCCTTTCGGCGGCGCAGCCTTGCACTGATGGCCGCCTGGGGGCTGATCTCGATCACCTATTACGGGCTGTTCGTCTATCTTCCCATCCGGCTGTCGTCCGAAGGGTTCGGTTTCATGCGCGGGCAGGAATTCCTGATCCTGATCGCGCTGGTCCAGCTTCCGGGATATGCGCTGGCCGCCTATGGGGTGGAGGCGTGGGGACGCAAGCCCACGCTGATCGCGTTTCTGCTGCTGGGGGCGGGGGGGTGTCTGCTTTACAGCTTTGGCACGACGACGCCGGTGGTCATCGGATCGACCTTGCTTCTCAGCTTTGCGCTCTTGGGAACGTGGGGGGCGCTTTATGCCTTCACGCCCGAGGTGTATCCGACCGGCCTGCGAGCCAGCGGCATGGGCTTGGCCGGGGCGACGGCGCGGTTCGGGGGGCTTTTGGCCCCGTCCATCGTCGCGCCGGTGATGAGCGGGCATTTCACCCTGTCGCTGGCGATGCTGTCGGCGTTTCTGGTCCTGTCGGCCTTTGCCATTCGCATGGTGGACGTGGAATCACGCCACCGCGCGCTGGATTGACGGGGCGCAGGGCGATGGGATTTACGGCGTTCCGCCATCATCACACACGGTTCATCGCGTTCTGCGCCGTGCTGGGCATCGTCTTTGCCGCAACCATCGGGGTCTTGCGCCCCGAGGAGGCGTTCATCCTTGGGTTCGACGTGGGAGCCGTGGTGTTCATCGCATCGGTGATCCCGCTTTGGGCATACGGGACGCCCAAGGCGCCGAAGCCCGTCCCGTCCGATGCGGAAGACGACGACGGCGGGCGGCTTTTGCTGCCCTTCGTGGCCCTGATGGCGCTTCTGGCGGTGCTTGTGGCGGTGGTGCGCATGATGAGTGCGCGATCCTCCCTGACCGGGCTGGACGCGGGGGCCATCGCCGGAACGTTGGTTCTGGCGTGGCTGTTCGCCAATCTTGTGGTGGCCTTCCATTATGACCGTGTCGCCGGTCGCGATCCCAAGGCGATCGAGTTTCCCGGCACTGCGGCGCCCGCTTTTTCGGATTACGTCTATTTCTCGTTCATTATCGGCATGACCTGCCAGACGGCGGATGCCGCCATTGGGTCTCCCCGGCTGCGCAAGCTGGCGACATTGCACGGGATCGTCGTGTTCTTCTTCAACCTTGGCGTGCTGGCGTTGACGGTGAACGTGCTGTCCGGGGTGCTCTGACTGAAGACATGCTAATAATGATTATGTGATTACCTCCGGCTTGCCGAGCGGACCCTCACCATAGGCAAGAACCAACATTGACAGACAGGGTTTTCTGGAACAAATATAGAACAATCGTTCGTCACCAGAGGAGCCTGACACTGCCATGTCCGCTCATCCATCCCACACGGCACATCCTGTGCAGCGCCCGAAGATCGTCACGCGCCAAGGGGACGGTGCCCGCCACAAGTCTTCACCGTCCGGTGAATGGCAAGCCGGCTGCCCGGGCGGGGAAAACCCTCGATCTTGAACGGGAGGCCTGCGATGGCACGGGTCATTTCCGTCTTTCTGCCGACCTGGCCGACCGATCGGCTCCGCCGCCGGGTGGACAGCGCGCCGTCGGCTGAACGGCCCTTGATCACCGCAGGGCGCATTGGCAACCGTCGCCTTGTGATCGCCGCCGACGCGGGGGCGCTGGCCTTGGGCCTGCACGTCGGTATGCCGGTCAGCAAGGCTCAGGCTTTGGCGCCGGGCCTGCTGATCGAAGCCGCGAACCCCAAGGGCGATGCTGAAAGCTTGGAGCGTCTCGCCCTCTGGGTGGTGGAGCGCGTCAGCCCGATGGTGGCGGTGGATCCGCCCGACGGGCTGGTCATCGATTCCACCGGGGCCGACCACTTGCACGGAGGCGAGGCCGAGATGATCGACGCGCTGCTGGGACGCCTGCTGATGTCGGGGGTGACCGCACGCATTGCGATCGCCGACACGTGGGGTGCTGCACATGCGCTGGCGCGCTTTGCCGCCGATCCGACCTATCTTGCGGATCCGGGCCAGACCGATGCGGCCCTTGCGCCGTTGCCGCTTGACGCCTTGCGTCTTCCGCCCGCCGTGGTGTCTGGGCTGCACGATCTGGGCTTTTCGGCCATCGGCGATTTTCTTGGCCAGCCGCGCGGCCCCCTGACCCGACGCTTCGGGCCAGAGCTGTGGCGCCGTCTCGATCAGGCTTTCGGCGATGCGGCAGAGCCGATCGTGCCCCTGCGCCCCGAGGGGCTGATCGAGGTCCGCCGGACCTTTTTCGAACCGATCGGGGCCGCCGAAACGATCGCCCGCTATATCGGCAAGCTGGTTGCGGCGCTTTGCGCCGCGCTGGAAGAACGTGGCCTCGGCGCCCGCAGGTTGGATCTGATGTGCCATCGCGTCGACAATCGAACCCAGGCGGTGCGTGTCGGTCTGGCCGTGCCGCAGCGCGACCCGGCGCGGCTGACGCGCCTTCTTTGCGACAAGATCGAGACCATCGCCCCCGGCTTCGGGATCGAGATCATGACTCTGGCCGCCACCCTTGCCGAACCCTTGGGCGCAACGCAGGTCAGCAGCCTTGATGCCACGGGGCCGGACTTGTCGGGCCTGATCGACGTGCTGGCGAACCGCGTCGGCCCGCGCGGCATCTATCGCATGGCCCCGGTGGCCAGCGATGTGCCGGAGCGGTCGGCCCGCCGCGTCGCGCCCCTGGCCGAGGATACGGGCGCAGGCTGGCCCGATCACTGGCCCCGCCCCTCGCGCCTTCTGCGCACGCCCGAGCCGATCGAAACCCTCGCCCTGCTGCCCGATCATCCGCCGAACTGGATCGCATGGCGCGGAATCCGCCACCGCATCCGCCGCGCGGACGGGCCGGAGCGGATCTTCGGCGAATGGTGGGCCCGGGACGCCGAGATGATCGCCGTGCGCGACTATTTCCGCATCGAGAACGAGGCCGGGGAACGCTATTGGATCTTTCGCGCGGGCGACGGCGAGGATGCCGCCACCGGATCCCATCGCTGGTTCCTGCATGGGGTGTTCGGATGATCGGCTCGTGCAACGCTCAAGTCCCCCTGCACGTGGGACGGGGGCGTCGGCGCGAGATGGGAATGATCAGCCCGTGACGCGGCGCAGGAAGGCGCGGGTGCGGGGATCTTGCGCATTCTCGAATATCTGCGCGGGCGGGCCGGATTCGACGATGTGCCCGCCATCCATGAAGATGACGCGGTCGGCGATCTCACGGGCGAACTGCATCTCATGCGTGACGATCAGCATGGTCTGATGGCGTTCGGCCACGCGGCGCATCAGATCCAGCACCTCCCCCACCCATTCGGGGTCGAGGGCCGAGGTCGGTTCGTCGAACAGCATCAGATCGGCGTCCAGCGCCATCGCGCGTCCGATGCCCACCCGCTGCTGCTGCCCGCCGGACAGGGCGGCAGGAAAGCTGTCCGCCTTGTCGCTCAGCCCCGTTTCGGCCAGGATCGCGTCCGCTCGGGCCTCGGCGTCCGCCCGGGGGCGACGCTGCACGGTGATCAGCGCCTCGGTGATGTTCTGGCGCGCGGTCTTGTTGGCGAACAGGGCATAGTTCTGGAAGACGAAGGCCGTCCTGCGCCGCAGGCCCAAAATGTCGGCCTTGCTGGCGCGGGCCGCATCCACCGTCAGATCGCCCACCGTGATCGTGCCCGCATCCGGCCGATCCAGAAAGTTGATGCAACGCAGGAGCGTAGATTTGCCGGTGCCCGAAGGCCCGATGATCACCACCCGCTCCCCCGCCTGAATGGTCAGGTCGATCCCGTTCAGGACCGTGTTCGCGCCGAAGCGTTTGGTCAGACCGTCCAGCCGGATCATCGCGTGAATGCCCTGTTCAATGAAACCTCGATCCGGCGCTGCACGAAGGACAACGCTTCGACGATGGCCCAGTAGATGATGGCGACCACGATGAACGCCTCGAAGTAAAGAAAGCTGCTGGCGGCTTCCTTCTGGGTGGCGCCCATCATCTCGGTCACGCCAAGGGTGAAGGCCAGCGAAGTGCTTTTGATCATGTCGATGAAATAGTTGACCAGCGTGGGGGCGGCGACGCGCGCTGCCTGCGGCAGAATGATGCGGCCCATCATCTGGCCCCGCGTCATGCCCACGGCCTCCGCCGCTTCCCACTGGCTGCGATCGACGCCGATGATGGCGGCACGAATGCTTTCGGCCATATAGGCGCTGAAATGCAGCGTCAGGCCGATGATCGCCGCCTGCACCCCCGTCATCCCCGTCAGGAAGGGCATGACCTGCGGCAGTCCGTAATAGAACAGGAACAGTTGCACCAGAAGCGGCGTGCCACGGAAAAAGCTGATGAACAGGACCACGACCTGATCCAGCACCGGAATGCGCGCCACCCGTTCCATCGCCAGAACACAGCCGAGGATCAGCGCGCAGACCATGCCGACGCCGGCCATGAACAGCGTCAGCGGCAGATAACCCAGAAGAATGGGCACCAGACCCAGCATGAAGTCGAGGTCCAGTGCCCTCATGTCATTCGGCCAGCGGTTGGGTCACGTCGGCCTTCAGCCATTTTTCGGAAATCGCGGCCAGCGTGCCGTCTTCCTTCATGGCGGTGATGGCGGCGTCGACCTTGTCGCGCAGCTCTGCGTCGGACTGACGGAAGGGCAGCGCGTTCTGGATCTCGCTGAATGGCTCTCCCGCCAGAACCAGCGGCAGCGGGCTTTCGGCAATGACCTGCGCCGACGACACGCGATCCATCACGAAGGCGTCCACGCGGCCAAGCGCGGTGTCCTGCTCGATATTGGATTCATAGGTGCGGATGTCGATCTCGTCGGCATAGGGCAGTTCGCGCAGAAGCTGTTCGTAGTTCGAGCCGAGGTTGACGGCCACGCTCTTGCCTTTCAGCGACTCAGGTCCGGTGACCTCACCCTCGTTCCCTTGCCGGGTGACGACTTGCGCCCCGTCATAGACATAGGGCTGGGTCAACAGGAACTTCGCCTCACGTTCGGGCGTAATGGTGATCTGGTTGGCCACGGTGTCGATACGGTCCGATTCCAGCGCGCCGATCAGGCCCGAGAAGGACATGGTCACGAATTCCACATCCATGTCGGTTCGAGCGCCGATTTCGTTCATGAAATCCACCTCGAATCCCTGCAGCGTGTCGTTGCGGGTGAAGGTGAACGGGAAATACCCGCCCGACATGCCCACGCGCAGCGTTTCCGACAGGGCCGGGGTGGCAAGGGCCGCGACCGAGGTCATGACGGCGGCGGCGACGGAAAGAGCCTTCAGCATGGGAAATCCTTGAGAAGTGACATCGGGATGCCCGAAATGACGCCGGAACGGGCGACATGCAAGCGGTGCCGGGGAAACAAGGATGAACGTCGTTCGGTTCCCCGTCGCACCGGACGGCTTTTCCACGCGCGCAGGCAATCTGGGACCGTCCTTCCTCCCTGTCAGATTCGATCCTGCCGCGCGGCAAAGCCCTTGGCCAGAATCGCGCCGGTCGGACGGTCGGTGGGGGACCCGCCCAAAGGTTCCAGCGTGATCTCGTACAGCTGGCCATCCGCAGGCACGGGCAGCGTCGGGGGGGCCAGCGTCTCGGTCCGGTCCGTGTTCAGCAACCCCAGGGAGACCGGACCACGGTCTGTCGAGGGCAGCGTCCACACCTGCATCTGCCGCCCCTCGGGCACGGCGACGTCGCTTACAAACCGGATGCGGGCGGTCTCGTGGCCGTAATCCTCGACAATGGCGCGGGCGGCTCCGGCCTCGTCCATCAGGACGGCCACGACCACCGGCTCCGGTCCCAGGGTCCGCCCGCCAAGATAAAGGCCGACCATCAGCGCCACCGCCGCCGCGACGGCGGTGGGCAGGAACCGGCGCAGTCGGGGCGCGAAGGGTCGGTTGGCCGCCGGGGGCACCGCGCCAATCTGCGGGGCGATGCGGTCCCAAAGGTCGTCGGGCAGGGTCACGGCGGGCGCGGTCTGATCCAGCGGCAGGAATCGGTCGCGCGCGCGTCCGACCGCCTGCGCCCATTGCGCATCGCGGGACAGTTTCGCCTCGAGCCGTGCGGCGTCGTCCGCGTCGCACAGGCCAAGGACGAACGTGTCGGCAAGGTCGTCGATGTCACGGCTCATGACAGGCACCCCCGCAATGTTTCCAGCCCCCGCCGGATCTTCGACTTGCACGTGCCAAGCGGCACGGCCTGAAGGGCGGCGATCTCGCCATGGCTGTAACCGCCGACATATGCAAGCAGGATCGCGTGGCGGGACGATCCATCCAGCGTGCCCAGACAGTCGCGCAAGGCCATCGGCCCGAGCGTGTCCCAGGCCTGACCGGCGGCCATCTGCCGCCCGTCCTGCAGGTCCTGCAATGTGTCGCCGTCCACATGGGACAGGCGCGCCCCGTCGCGCAGGATGTTCAGGCACCGATTGCGCAGAATGGCGAACACCCATCCCCGCGCCGACCCCTGCCCCGCACGGAACTGCCCCGCCTTGCGCCATATCTGGACCATCGCATCCTGCACCGCTTCTTCGGCCAGATCGCGCCTTCGCAGCATCCGGGTGGCCACGCCCAGAAGGCGGCTGCCCTCGGCGTCCATGATCCGGCGCAGGGCCGATCGGTCGCCCCGCGCGCAGGCGGCAAGGGCAAGGGTCATGTCGCACCCATGGGGCTCGGTCATCCGGCGGTCCTCCCTGTCGCCGGGCGCCCCCGACGTCGTGTGAAGGATGACGTGCGACGTGCGGGATGAAAAGCCGTTCCCCTGCGACACTTTGACGAAATGGCAAAAAAATCGTCCGCTCATGCATCCAAATCCGCATCCCGTGTGTTCTTCACGTCAGAGGCGGCATGAGGGCCGTCCGTCACACGAGAGGATACGAGATGAAAACGCTTCACACCGCCCTGTTGACCGGCACCGCCATCGCCTTCGCCGCACCTGCCCTCGCCGCGCCCGTGGTCGGCCTGGTGAACGGCAACACGCTGGTGATGTTCGACACCGACACCCCGGCGGACGTGACGATGATGGAAGTGTCGGGCACCGGCACGCTGGTCGGGATCGACCTGCGCCCGTCCAACAACACGCTGGTCGGCGTCACCTCGGACAACGAGATCGTGACGATCGACACCACGAGCGGCGCGGCCACCGCCCTGTCCACCATGGACACCGAACTGCCGATGGCCGACACCCCGGTGATCGTGGACTTCAACCCGATGGCCGACCGCCTGCGTCTGATGACCGGCACGACCAACCACCGCGTTAACGTGGACACGGGCGAAGTGACCGTGGACGGTTCGCTGGCGTTCGAGGACAACGACATGCACGCCGGCGAAGAGCCGATGATCGCGGCGGCGGCCTACACCAACTCCTACGGCAAGCCCGAAGCGACGGCGATGTATGACATCGACACCACCATCGGCGCGCTGATCCGTCAGACCTCGCCCAACGATGGCACGCTGGCCGCCGTGGGCAAGCTGGGCTTCGAGATGGACGGGTCGACCCCGGCCTTCGACATCCAGACGACCGAGGATGGCACCAACACCGCGTGGCTCGTCGCGTCCTCCACGATCTACACCGTGGATCTGGAGACGGGCATGGCGACCGAGGTCGGGACGCTGGAAGGCATCGACGGCGAGCTGACCGACATCGCCGTTCTTCCGGCCATGTGATCCGGATCGGGGCGCCCTTCACGGGCGCCCCGTTTTCTTTCTGTCGGGCAGACATCCCGCAGTTCATGCTTTTCATTCACGTTCGCGTCAGGCATCCATTGGACATATCCGTGGTGTCCGAGGAGCGTGTCCATGATCCGCCGTTTCAGCCCAGCCGTCATCGCCTTTGCCGTCTTGCCCGTGCCCGCCCTTGCGCAGACGGGCCCCGATACCGGCGCTTGTGGCCAGCCCCTTGCGTTGACGCAGATGCAGGCAGACCCCCTGACCCCCGGCTTCTCCGACATTTCGCTGGTGTTGAAGCCGCAGCGGTCCGACCCCTCCTATCTTCAATTCGATGTGGCCGAGCGGACGGAGATCACGTTCGAAACGCTGGCCCGGAACGCGGACCCGGCGCTTGCGCTGTTTGCCGAAGGCGGACGCACGATCAGTTGGGACGATGACGGCGCGGGCGATCTGGACGCCCGCCTGTCCGCCACGCTAGAGCCGGGGGCATATTGCGCGCAGGTTCGTCTGATCGGGGCCGAACCCGTCAGCGGGGCGACGGTCGTTCTTTTGGGCACGGAAGGCTTGCCGCCCGACCCGCGCGAGGCCGAGTATGCCGAACTGGCCGCGATGTGCGCCGATCCCGCCCGCGCGCCCGTTCTGTCGGACAACCTGCGCGCAGGCGACACCCACACGGGTGAGGGGAGCCTGACCTACGCCCAGCCTTCGGGGGCGTTCCGCATCAGCCTGCCGGACGATGCGACGCTGCAGGTCGATGCGCTCAGCGACGCGCTGGACACGGTGCTGTCGATCCATGACATGGATGGCGCGCTTCTGTTCGAAAATGACGACCATGAGGAGATGTCGGGCGGGAACAGCCGCATCACGCAGCCGGTCGCGGCGGGCGATTACTGTCTGGTCGTCAAACCCTACAGCGAAAGCGAGGGGGCCTTTACCCTCTCCGTGGCGGCGATGAACGACGGGGCGGCGGTCGCGGCCGGGGATTTGACGATTCCCGAAGACGGGGGCGCGGCGGTCGAGGATCTGGGAACGCTCGACACCGGCATTCTGGAAAGCTCGACCTATGGCGGGGATCAAGCGCTGTGGGTCGCGTTCTCCAGTGACACCCCCGGTCCGGTCCAGGTCGATGGCATGAACATGAACGGTGCGTTCCGTCTGGTGCTGTTCGACGCCGAGGGGACGGAGATCCAGACGGTCGCAAGCGCAACCTCGACGGTCGCGAGCCTCGATCTCGACGATCTGCCGGTGGGGCGGTATTTCGTGGCGATGGCCGATGCCGAAATGACGTCCGGCGTGCCGATGCGGCACATCCGCATCCAACGGAACTGATCCCGCGGGGGAACCCCAAGGGGACGTGAGTGGTTTCTCCTCCGATCTCAAGAGGAGAAAGACATGACGATGCGGCGGACGCGACACACATTGCTTACCACGACGGCGGCGCTCTCGGTGGCTATCGGCACGATCGCGCCGCTGCCGGTTCTGGCGCAACCGGCGCAAACGCCCCCGGCGGCGACCCCGAATGCCGCCACCCCCCCGGAAGCGGGGCCGGAGGCGACCACCCCGCCCGAAGAAACCCCCGCCGAGGACGCCACCGCGCCGGAGGAGGACGCCCCCGACGAGGACATGGCAGAGCCGGAAACCCCGGCCGAGGATGCCCCCGCAGCGGACCGGGCGCCCGACGCCACCACCGAAGCGACACCCCCCGAGGCCGCAATGGATGCGCCTCAAGCTGCGTCGGACGCTGCGCCCGAAGCCTCCGAGGCACCGGAGACGGCCCCCGCGCCCGCAACGGATGCACCCGAAACCTCTGAGACGACGGAGCCGGCCCCCGCGCCCGAACCCGAAGCGCCGGCAGATGACGCACCGGCCACGGCGCCGATGTCGAACGAGGCCGCCGAACCGGAAGCCACGCCGGAAGCCGAGCCCGAGGCCGCCCCGGCGGCACAGGGGGATGCGCCCAAGGCCGAACCGGCCCCCACTGCATCCACCACCGCGACCGAGGCCCCGGCCGACGCGCAGCCGTCCGAACAGCAGCCGTCCGAACAGGCGGAGGGCGTTCTGGATGCCATTCTGGGCGGCGCAGGACTTGGCGGAGTCGCCGCCGGGGCTGCGGCCACCGACGCACCGGATTCCGCCGCGACCGAGGAGACCACCACCGAGATTACCGAAGAGAACGCACGCTCCAGCTCCGAGGATTTCGCGACCACCGCATCCGGCGAAACCCGTTCGGAAAATCGCGATCGCGGCGGGCTCAGCGATCTGCAGAAGGCCGGGCTTCTGGCCCTTGGTGGCCTGACCGTCGGTGCCCTGCTGGGCAATGGCAACGAAGTTGTCTCGAACACCGGCGACCGGGTCGTGGTGCGTCAGAACGACGGGAACTATACCGTCCTGAAGGACGATGACGCCCTTCTGCGCCAACCGGGCAGCACGGTGCGGACCGAAAACTTCACCGACGGGTCCACCCGGTCCACGGTCGAATACACCGATGGATCGCGTGTGGTGACCGTGCGCGATGCTTCGGGCCGTGTTCTGCGCCGCGAACGGATCGACCCGGTCGGCCAACAGGTCCGCCTGTTCGATGACACGGCGCAGGTCGCGCCCGTCGACACTTCGGTCCTGCCCCAGGCGCGCGACGACGTCCGCGTGGCGGCCAGCGACCGCTCCGGCCTGCAGGCCGCGCTGGACCGGATTGCGGCGCGGGAAAACGCCCGGGCCTATTCGCTGTCGCAGGTCCGCGATTACCGTCAGGTGCGCGCCCTGGCTCCGGTGGTCGATGTCAACAACATCACCTTCCGGTCGGGATCCGCGGCGATCGACGTTTCGCAGGCCGAACAGCTTTCGGAGCTGGGCAATCTGATGCGCGACATGATCGCCGACCGCCCGGGCGAGGTGTTCCTGATCGAAGGGCATACCGACGCCATCGGCTCTGCCGCATCCAATCTGGCGCTGTCGGACCGGCGCGCGGAATCCGTGGCCTTGGCATTGACCGAGTATTTCGATGTGCCGCCGGCGAACATGGTCGTGCAGGGTTACGGCGAAAGCGATCTGCGCGTGGACACGCAGCAGGATGAACCGCGCAACCGCCGGGTTGCGGTGCGGATCATCACGCCGCTTCTGCAAACGGCGCAGGCGCGCTGATCGGGGCCCGGGGGTTCGCCCCCGCCCCACCCCTCACGCTGAAAGGACCGAATGGCCTCGCATATTATCGTCATGGGCGTTTCCGGGTGTGGAAAGTCCCATATCGGCAAGGAATTGGCGGCCCAGCTTGGCCGCCCTTTCATCGAAGGGGACGCGTTTCACTCCGCACACAGCCGGCGGAAGATGCGCGATGGCATCCCGCTTGAGGATGACGACCGATGGGACTGGCTTCGCCGTGTCGCGTTTAGGATGACTGCGGAAGGGCGGCCAACCGTGGCCGCCTGTTCGGCCCTGAAGCGCTCCTATCGTGATCTTCTGCGGCAATCCGTCGATGGCAGGCTTGTGTTCCTGCATCTTCATGCACCGCAGGACGTGCTTTTGTCGCGGATCAAGGATCGGTCGGGGCATTTCATGCCATCCTCCCTTCTGCAAAGCCAGTTCGACACGCTGGAACCGTTGGGCGCCGATGAAAACGGGGTGATGGTGGATGTGACGCCGCCGATTGCAGTGGTGGTTCAGGACGCCCTCATGGCCATTTGGCGCGGTATGGACTCGGTGGAACACGCGTCCAACGGACGAGGCGGCAAAAAAGACCGGTTCAGTAACGGCGTGTGATTGAACAGCGGCGGATCGTATCTACCTCGACCTGGTAATTCGAAAGGAAGACCATGTCGCTCGACCCCCTGTTTCGCCCGTTTACCCTGAAGGGGTTGACGCTTCCCAACCGTATCGTCATGGCCCCGATGACCCGCGGCATGGCCCCGGAGGGCATCCCCGGCACACCCCAAGCCGAGTATTATCGCCGCCGCGCCGAGGGCGAGGTCGGCCTGATCCTGACCGAAGGCACGGTGATCGCCCGTCCCGCCTCGCGCAACCTGCCGGGTATTCCGCTTTTCCACGGCAAACCGGCCTCGGACGGATGGGCCGATGTCGCGCGCGCAGTGCATTCCGCCGGGGGCAAAATCGGCCCGCAGATCTGGCACACCGGATCGACCCGCGCCAGCGAATGGGAGCCGGACGCCCCGGTCGAAAGCCCCTCCGGTCTGGTCGGCCCGGGTGAGACGCGCGGAAAGGTGATGAACGACCGCGATATCGCGGACGCCATTGCCGCATTCGCCAAGGCGGCGGAGAACGCCAAGACGCTCGGCTTCGACGTGGTGGAGATCCATGGCGCGCATGGGTATCTGATCGACCAGTTCTTCTGGGGGGAAACCAACCTGCGGGATGACAGTTTCGGCGGCGCGACGATCAAGGATCGCTCCCGCTTCGCGCTGGAGGTCGTGAGGGCCGTCCGCGCCGCCGTGGGGCCCGACTTCCCCGTTCTGTTGCGGGTCAGCCAGTGGAAGCAGCAGGATTACACCGCGCGCCTAGCCACCACCCCGGACGAGATGACGGACTGGCTTGCCCCGCTGGTCGATGCGGGGGTGGACATCCTGCACTGTTCGCAACGGCGCTTCTGGGAACCCGAATTCGCCGATCTGGATCCCACGCTCAACTTCGCCGGATGGGCGAAGAAGCTGACCGGGGCCGCGACGATCAGCGTGGGCTCGGTCGGGCTGAGCTCGGAATTCCTTGCGGCATTCTCGGGCGAAAGCTCGGATCATTCTTCGCTCGACGATCTGGTCGCCCGGATGGAGCGGGAGGAGTTCGACCTGATCGCGGTGGGCCGGGCGCTGATCTCGGACTCGGAATGGGTGCGCAATGTGCGCCTTGGCCGCGACCTGCGCGGGTTCCACGCCGAGGATCTGAAGCAGCTGGCCTGACAAAGGGCGGCCCGCCATCACGGCGGGCCGCATGTTCAGAAGACGACGACGCTGCGGATGCTTTCGCCGCGATGCATCATCTCGAACCCCTTGTTGATATCCTCAAGCCGCAGGGTGTGCGTGATCATCGGGTCGATCTCGATCTTGCCGTCCATGTACCAGTCCACAATCTGCGGGACGTCGGTCCGTCCGCGCGCGCCGCCAAAGGCGGTGCCCTTCCACACGCGCCCGGTCACCAACTGGAACGGGCGGGTCTGGATTTCCGCCCCCGCCGGCGCCACGCCGATCACCACGGACACGCCCCAACCGCGATGCGTGCATTCCAGCGCGTCGCGCATGACCTTGACGTTACCCGTGCAGTCGAACGAATAATCTGCGCCGCCGATCTGATCGAACGGGGTCTTGGTCATCCCGACGATATGCGAAACGATGTCGCCCTCGATCTCGGTCGGGTTGACGAAATGGGTCATGCCGAACCGCTCGCCCCATTCCTTGCGATCGTTGTTCAGGTCGACGCCGATGATCATGTCGGCCCCGGCCATCTTCAACCCTTGGATGACGTTCAGCCCGATCCCGCCCAGACCGAAGACCACCGCCTTGGAACCGATCTCCACCTTGGCGGTGTTCAGGACGGCCCCGACCCCGGTCGTGACACCGCAGCCGATATAGCAGATCTTGTCGAATGGAGCGTCATCACGCACCTTGGCCAGCGCGATTTCGGGCACGACCGTGTGGTTGGCAAAGGTGGAACAGCCCATGTAGTGGTGGATCGGCGTGCCGTCCAGCATGGAAAAGCGCGTCGTGCCGTCCGGCAGAAGCCCCTGCCCCTGCGTCGCGCGGATCGAGGTGCACAGGTTCGTCTTGCGGCTGAGGCAGCTGGGGCATTCGCGGCATTCGGGTGTATAGAGCGGAATGACGTGATCGCCGGGTTTGAGCGAGGTGACCCCTTCGCCCACTTCCAAGACGACGCCCGCACCCTCATGGCCCAGAATGGCGGGGAAAAGCCCTTCGGGATCGGCCCCGGACAGGGTGAAGTCGTCCGTGTGGCACAGGCCGGTGGCCTTGATCTCGACCAGAACCTCTCCGGCTTTGGGGCCTTCCAGGTTCACGTCCATGATCTCAAGCGGTTGGCCGGGGGCGACGGCGACGGCGGCACGGGTGCGCATGGGGATGATCCTTCGTGGTATGGGGATTGGCATTCGGCAAATCACACCCGTAGCATTTTGACAAGTAGGCCCTTTTTCGCGCCATTTAACTTGTCGGCCCACATATTCGGAATTAGGATCATCTTGATAAGGTGCCTTGCCCGTATCCGAGTTTATGCTGTTTTCAGATTTATGAATAAGGTGACCCAGCCATGGAACCTGAACTGAACGATCTCTCACTTGCCGAATTGAAGGCGCTGGATAAGAAAATTGGCAAGGCGATTGCCACGTTCGAAGCACGTCATAAAAAGAGACTTTTTGATGTTCTTCAGAATGTGGCTCGTGAACAAGGGGTTAGCATGGACGAGCTGATCGACGCGGCACAATCGGGGAATGCCCGCCCAGGATTGCCAGCACGATACGCCAATCCCGACAACCCGAACGACACCTGGTCGGGCCGGGGGCGCAAACCGCAATGGTACAGCGCGGCCATTGAACGGGGAATGGAGCCAAAGGAATTGGCCATCTGAGCAGGGGGAATTGGCGGTCAGGGAGTGGTGAGCCAAAGGCGTATCATCGCCGCCTCGGGCGTGTCGGTGCCGCCGTCTTCCACCCCCGTTTGCCAAAGCGCGGCCCCGGCGGCATAGCTTCCCGCCGCAAGTCCACCGCGCAGGCACTGGCTGACCACCCGTATGCGCGTGCCCCGCGTCACGGCGCGGGCCATGACCTCCGCCAAGCCGGGGGTCGCCATCATCGTGCCGGCCCCGAACACCCGCAGCACGGCCCCGTCCAAGGGGGCCAGCATCGCCTCCAGCACCTCGGGGGTAAGGCCGGGCGTCAGGGTCAGAATGGCAAGTCGCCGCCCGTCGAACCGACGCAGATCCGGCGCCGCAGCCACGGCCTGCGGGATCGCAACGAAAGCATCCGCCTGGTGGCTGTCGATCTTGACCAGCCCCCCTGCCGGGAGCAGCGCCCCGTTGAACGCCAGAAAAACGCCGCCCTCCCCATCCAGGGCGGACAGGGCTATGTCGAGGTTGCCCTCCGCATCGCCACCCTGCCCCAGGGGGGTCATGGACGCGCACAGGATGACCCGGCGCCCCGTCCCCGCCAAGGCCTGCGACAGGGCCGCCCCGGTGAAGGACAGGGTGTCGGTCCCGTGGGTCAGCAGAACCGGCACGCCCGGATGCCGGTCGATCGCGTCCAGCATCCGGTTCCACTCGGCAGGTCCGACATCGGCGCTGTCCAGCAGCGGATCGAAGACGTGAACCGTCAGGCCCGACCGGCGGGCTGCCACCGCCGCCTCCACCACGCCGGCGCGGGGACGAAGGCCGTCCGGTCCCGCCACCATCCCGATGGTTCCGCCGGTGTGCAGAAGCAGCGCCATATCAGTATCCGTCCCGAACCGATCCATCCTCAAGGGCGTCCAGCAGGCCGGAGCAGCCGATCCGGAACAGGGCCGGCGTCACCTGTTGGCCAAACGCGGCATCGGCCTGCGCCAGAAACCCGGCGGCGGCGTCGGCGGTTCGAATGCCGCCCGAAACCTTCAACCCCACCGGCCGGTCCGCTGCGGCGATCGCCCCCAGCAGCGCACCCGCGGCCGCAGGCGTTGCCCCGACCGGAACCATCCCGGTGGAGGTCTTGAGCATGTCCGCCCCCCCGGCGATGGCCGCGCGCGCCAGCGTTGCGTGATCCTCCTCCCGGCATTCGCCCGTTTCAAGGATCGCTTTCAGGGTCAGGCCCGGATGCGCCTCCCGCACGGCACGCACCATCGCCTTCACCGCGTCCGGCCCTTGCCGATAGGGCACGACCAGGTCCAACTCCTGGGCGCCTGCCTCGGCCGCACGGCGGGCCTCGGTCAGAACGTCCGGCACAGAGGCGGATCCCGTGGGAAAGTTCAGGACCGTGGCAACGCGCACCGCGCTTCCCGCCAGAAGATCCCGCGCCTCGGCCACCCAAGGAACATGCACGCACACCGCCGCCACACCCCGGTCCCGCGCCTTTCGACACAGCGCGACAATCGCCTCGCGCGGGGTATCGTCGGACAGGTTCGTCAGGTCGATCACCCCGACGATGCGGGCGATGGTGGCGGGGGGAACGGTCATGCGGCCTCCTGAAATAAGACCCTACAGATGCCACCCTTCCGGGGCGATCACAACAACCACTGAATCCGTGCGGCCGTGGCGGCCCGCAGGGCGATCCGCCCCATGGGGCCCAGGCCCGGCTCCTTGCGGATGCGGGTCAGGCGCCCCTCGTCGCGCTTCAGCCATTCGATCTTGCGCCCCCGAAGGCGGAGTTCATAGGCGTTGTGCGGCGCACCCGCCTCGAACGCGTCGGCCACGCGGGCGGCCAGCGCTGCGCTTTCGATCACGAACCCCATTTCCGTGTTCAATTCCCACGAACGGGGATCGAAGTTGAACGATCCGATGAAGATGCGTTTGCGGTCAACGGTGAAGGTTTTCGCGTGCAGGGTAGAGGCGTGGGCCCGCAGCCGTGCCGTCGATCCCTGCCCCGAACCGCGCCAGCGGCTGCCGATCCCGCGCGGCGTGCGCAGCGGGCCGCTGCCTTGCAGCGATGGCGCGGCGGTCTTGCCGCGCATTTCGAACATGCGGACCCCGGCGCGCAAAAGCGGCAGGCGCGACGGGGCATAGCCTGCATGGACGATGCCGGTATCCGTCGCCTCATAGGCGTTGGTCAGAACCGACACCGACACCCCCGCGCGGGCCAGACGTGCGAGGGCCGCCACCCCATTGCGGCCCGGAACGAAATACCCGGCAACGATGCCCAGTTCATGACGTGGGCGTCCCATCGCGTCGAACATGCGTCCCGCCAGAAGCCCATTCCGACTGGCCTTGCCCAAGGCCTTTTCCGGGTCGTCCGCCATCATCCGCACCTTGGCCCAGGACAAGGGCAGATCGCCGCTCAGGAATCGCGTGATGATGGGCAGGGCCGCGACGCTGCGCATGAAGTCTTCCGCCTTGGGATCCCGCTCCAGCCGGGCGGCGCGGCGGTGCAGCCGGCGCAACAGGCGCGCCGACCCGCGGCCCAGAATGCGCGCTGCGGGATAGGCGGAGCGGCAGTGCCAATAATCCTCGAAACTGGTGGTCACATCCTGCACCACCGGCCCGATGGCCAACACATCCAAATCGGCGAACAACCCGCCATCGCCCGCCCCGAAATATTCATCCCCCACATTGCGCCCGCCGACGATGGTGGCGGCGTTGTCGGCGATGAAGGCCTTGTTGTGCATCCGCCGGTTCAGACGATGGAAATCCAGAAGAAACCCCAACGATTTCGGGAATCGCGGCAGGAAGGGGTTGAAGATGCGGACTTGAATGTTCGGGTGCCGATCCATCGAGGCCAGGATCCGGTCCATCCCCGAAATGCCGTTGTCATCCAGCAGCAGGCGCACCTTCACGCCCCGTTCGGCGGCGCGCAACACCTCGTCCAGCAGGATCGTGCCGGTCAGGTCGCCGTGCCAGATGTAATATTGCAGATCGAGCGTCCGTTCGGCCTGACGGGCAAGAAGAACCCGCGCGGCAAAGGAATCCTGCGCGTCGGTCAGAAGATGGATGCCAGATTTCCCCAGATGCAGACCGACCCGCCGCCGCGCGGCACGGCCAAGCCGGGTCTCCTTCGGATGGGGTCTGGCTGGGCGCGTCCCCTCCGGCTCGTGCGGTGGCAGGCGTGTGGACCGGCTGAGGGCGCAGCAGGCCGTCCCTGCCAGAAGTGCCGCCCATACCCACCGTTTCATTCGCGCCTCCGATCTTACGGTCGGCAACGCATGTGGGGTCGGGGCTGTTCCCGCCCCTCAGTCGTCGCCCAGCAGGTCCAGCGGGATTTTCAGATACCGGCGGCCATTCGCCTCGGGCGCGGGCAGGCGGCCGCCCGCGATGTTCACCTGCAGTGCGTGAAGGATCAGGCGTGGCATGGGCAGGCTGCGGTCGCGGGCGGTCCGGGCGGCCACGAACTCCTCCTCGGTCCGGTGGGCGGCAATGTGGCGGTTCGTGCGCTTTTGCTCCCCGACCGTGCTTTCCCACGCAGGCTCCCGCCCGCCCTGTCCGTAATCATGCCCGACGAACAGGCGGGTGTCGTCCGGAAGGGCCAGGATATCCTGAATGGATGTCCAAAGGCGGTTGGCCGATCCGCCCGGGAAATCACAGCGTGCGGTGCCGCTGTCCGGCATGAACAGCGTGTCGTGAATGAACGCCGCGTCACCGATCACGAAACTGATCGAAGACAGGGTGTGCCCCGGCGAGAACATGACCCGTCCGGTCATGTTTCCGATGGCGAACACCTCCCCTTCCTGGAACAGGTGATCCCATTGCGATCCGTCGGCGGGGAATTCGGGCCAGTTGTAGAAATCCTTCCACAGCGCCTGCACGTCCACCACCCGGGCGCCGGTGCCCATCGGTGCGCCCGTCTTTTCCGACAGATAGGGCGCGGCCGAGAAGTGATCGGCATGGGGATGCGTGTCCAGAACCCAATCGACCGCAAGGCCCCGGTCCGCCACGAAGGTCAGGATGCGATCCGCCTCGGTGGTGCCGGTGCGCCCCGATTTCTCGTCATAATCAAGAACGGGGTCGACGATCGCGCACCGGTTCGTCGCAGGGTCGGCCACGACATACTGGATCGACCCGCTGCGTGGTTCGTAAAATCCTGTTACTTCCGGTCGTGTCATCCGTGGTTCCTTGCCTGGCCCATGCGCGCCGTTCTGCGAAACGCGGGGCCGGATGGCAAGAGACCTTAGGCCCCCCACCGCGCGGCAAAGGCCGGGGATGCGCAAAACGCGTTCGGCTTCGCCACCGTGGGCGGGGGATCGCTGATGCCTTCGCCAAGATACTGCATCGCCGACATGAAGCCGTCTTGCGTGAAGGGCTTGGCGATCACGCCATGCCCTCCGGCATAATCCTGCGGGATCATGGCGGGGTTGGCGGTCACGAAGATGACGACGGTGTCGTGCCATGCGTTGCGAATCAGGCGACAGGCATCCACACCCGACGACCCGTCGCCCAGCTGGATGTCCACGAAGGCCACATCGGGGGCGATACCCGGCAGAATGTCTTCCAGTTCGGACATCGTGGTCGCCTCGGCCACGACCGTGTGACCCGCATCTTCCAGCATCATCTGCATGTCCATGGCGATCAGCGGCTCATCCTCGATCAGGAGGACATTCAGGGATGGCAGAGGGCGGTTCAATTCGTCATCCTTCGGGCGGGAATGGTGATGATGACGGTGGCGCGGTGATCGTCGCGCGTTTCCACGATCGTCAGATCCAACGAGCGCGACAGCCGCGCGATAAGCGTTCCGCGAAGCCCGTCGGGATCGACCGAGGACAGCGTGAAATCCGCGGCCGTCGTGCTCAGCGTGATGACCGACGCTCCGATCGTGCTTTTGACGTGCAAGGCAACATCCCCCCCCGTCGCAGCGGTGTGCGAGATCATGCCGTCCACAATCTCCCCCATCACGATGCCGATGGTCGAGGCAACGGGCGCGCGCACGGGCGACGGCTCGATCTCGGTTCGGATCCGCACACGCCCCTGCCCCTTCTGGCGGGTGAAATCGGTCAGCAGGGTCTGCGCGAAATCCGCGACGTCCAGCGGCAGAAGCTGGCCATCAAGATAGATGTGCCGGTGGACGGCGGACAGGGTATCGACCCGCATCATTGTCGCCTCGGCCATGCGGCGCACCTTGGGATCGTTCACCGCGCGGGCCTGAAGCCGCAGAAAACTGCCGATCATCGCCAGATTGTTCTTCACCCGGTGGTCAAGCTCGTCCAGCAGACGGGTCTTCGCGGCCAGCGCGTCCTTGAGTTCCGAGGTGCGCATCTCCACCTCGTCGGCGATCACGTTGCGCTGGCGTTCGATATCCTGACGTTCCGCCACCCGATCGGAAATGTCCAACTGCGAGGCGAAGAAGAACGCCACCTCACCATCGTCGTTGCGCACGGGGCTGATATAAAGCGCGTTCCAGAACGAGGTGCCATCCTTGCGGTAATTCAGGATGTCCACGGTTGCATCCTTGCCGTTGCGCACCGCCTCGCGCAGGACGCCAACGGCGTGGGGGTCCGTCCGCTCCCCCTGCAGGAACCGGCAGTTCCGCCCCACGCATTCATCGCGCGAATATCCCGTCAGCGTCTGGAACGCCTCGTTCACGAACACGATGGGATTGTCGGATTGATGTGGATCGGTGACCAACATCGGCATCCGCGTGGCCCGAACGGCGGCGGCGAACGGGTCGCCGCGCCCGCGTTCGTATCGCAGCAGATCCGTCAGATGCCAGTCGTCGCGTTCGTTCACGATAATCCCTGCCGTCGGTGGCCCACCCACAGGGGCGACTGACGGCAATCTATGGCGTTTGCCTCAGGTGTCAATTGGCCGCCGCTGGCACGGCCGCGGTTTGCACCGCGCGGGGGCCAAGCCCCGATCCCGCCGTGGCCACGCTGAGCGTGACGTAGTTCTGCGCCTGCTGCCGCACCGCCTGGCTGAGCGAGTTGCGCGCATCCAGAAGGGTGCGTTCGGCATCCAGAACGGTGAAGAATTCGGTGTCGCCGATGTCGAAGCTGGTGCGCGACAGGTTGACGGTTTCCTGCGCCGCGCTGACCAGACGTTGCTGGGCGGCGATGTTGCGCCCGTCGCGGTTGTAGGCGGCAAGGGCGTTCTCCACCTCTTCCACAGCGCCAAGGACGGTCGATTGCCATCCCAGCCGTGCCTGCACCGCGCGCGATTCGGCCACCGACAGGTTGGCGTTGTTGGCCGCGTTGAAGATCGGCAGGTTCAGTTGGGGCCCGAAGCTCCAGACCTTCAAATTTCCCCCGCCCGAGATGTTGATCGGCTGGATATTCCCCGTCAACGACAGCGAGGGGTAGAATGCGGCGCGTGCCACGCCGACATTGAACACGCTGGCGGCATAATCCCGCTCCGCCGCCATCACGTCGGGGCGGTTGCGGATCGCCTCGGCGGGGACGCCGACGCTGGCGGCGTAACGCGGTCGGGGCTGCGGCGCGCCGCGTTGCAATTGCGCCTTCAGCGTGGCGGTCCGCTGGTTGGTCAGGGTTGCCAGACGGTTGACCGCCTGGTCGAACCCGACCTCCAGCGCGGGCAACTGCGCCTCGGCCTGCGCCACCAATTGCTGCGCCTGCACCAGTTCCAGACGTGGCGCGCTGCCGTATTCGACCTTGGTCTCCGTCAGGCCCAGCGATTCGCGACGGCTGGAAATGCTCTGACGGGTCAGGGCGATGGTTTCCTGGAAATAGCGCACGTCGATATAGGCCTGGGCGATCGCGCTCATCATCGTCAGGCGCGCGACGTCGATGGACAGATAGGCGCTGTCAAGCTGCGCCCCTGCCGCCGCGCGGGCGTTCTGGTTGCGGCCGAACAGGTCGATCATCCACGACACGCTGGCGTTGGCCGATGTCGTGTCGACCACGCGCCCCGCCCCTTCGGTGTCGCCCCGCGTCGCCGCCGCGCCCACCGCCACATCGGGCAGGTCGTTCGCGCCCACCAGCCGGGCGTTGGCCCGCGCCTCGTTCACCGCCTCGATCGCCTGTGCCACGTTCAGGTTGCGGGCAAGGCCTGCTTGGATCAACGCGTTCAACTGACGGTCGTTGAAGGCCGCCCACCATTGCATCCCCCGCGCGGCATCCCGCGCCGGGGCCGGTGCGCTGAATTCACGCGACACGTCGGCCGTGGGGGCGGTGTAATCCATAACCCCACACCCCGCCAGCAGGACCATGGCCGTTCCAAGGAACGCGGCGCGAAGAAGGGGGGTGGATGTCTTGGTCATGACGTATCTCGTATTGAACGGACGTCCGGCATCCGTTGCGCCTCGGTTCTTTGGCGCGGGCCGCGCCACCTGACGCTGTTTTGGAACGGGCGTTCGGATACGTCAACGGCATAATGCGCGCGGCCGGCAAACTAAGCGTCCCGACCGCGCGTTTGTCAGGTGATCGCGCCGTCCAGACCGGTATCGGCCCGCCGCAAAAGCTCGAACTGACGCGTGGTCCGGTCGCTCCAAGCCGAAATGCTCCACCGTTTGGCCGAGGTGCGCAATTCGGTCATCCGGGGGACTTTTTCCTCCTCGCTCATCGCCAGCGCCTGATCCAGCGCCCGGTCCATCGACGCGTAGGAGAAGGGATTGACCGGAATCTCGCCGTTCAGCAGCACAGCGCACCCTGCGAATTCCGACAGGATCAACGTGCCCGGAACATCGCCCGGCTGCTTTGACAGGCAGTATTCCGCGGCGACCAGATTCAGCCCGTCCGCCAGCGGCGTGATTGAGGCCACATCCGCCGCCCGGTAGTAAGCGACGAGTTCCGCCAGCGGGATCGCGGTCGAAATCAGCGAAACCGGCTGCCATTCGAAGCTGCCATAGGTGCCGTTGATCCGGCCCGTCAGCTCCTCGATGCGCTGCTGCACCTCCTCATAGGCGGTCATGGCGCGGTTCGCCCCGACCGACACCAGCATCAACCGCACCTTGCCATGCAATTCGGGGCGACGGGCCAGCAAACGCTCGAACGTCTCAAGCTGTTCGATGTTGCCCTTGGTGTAATCGGTGCGGCTGACCGACACGACCAGTTGCGCATCCCCCAGCCAATCGCGGATCTGCTCGACCTTTTCGTCCACCTCGGGGGTGCTCGCGATCTCGGCGATGAAGTCGGTGTTGACGCCGACGGGGTTCACCTCGATCTGGATGCGCCGCCCGCGATGTTCCATCGTCACGGGGGTGAACCGTTCCGACAGCGCCGCGCCGCGCGGGGTCATTGTGTCCGATGTCAACTCGTCCGTGATGGTTCGCGCCTTGGTCAGCGAATGCGCGACCGAGGCGAAGTTCTGGGCGTAGCGCGGAATGTGGAACCCCACCTGGTCGCAGGCCAGAAGCGACCGGACGATCTCCTCCCGCCAGGGCAGGACGCTGAACATGTCGGCGGAAGGGAAAGGTGTGTGGTGGAAGAACGCGATCTTCACGTCGGGCTTGATCTGACGCAGATAGCCGGGCACCAGCCACAGGTTGTAATCGTGGATCCAGACCACGCCGTTGTCGGACACCTCGCGCGCGGCCGCCTCGGCGAATGCCCAGTTGACCTCGCGGAAGGTCGGCCAATCGACGGGGTCGTAATTGTATTTCTCCTTGAACCCGTGAAGGATCGGCCAGAACGCCTCTTTCGACGTGACGTGATAGAAGCTGGACACCTGCGCCGGCGTCAGCGGCAGGCGGCTGACCTTGTATTTGCCGAAACTGTCGTCAATCTCGATCACCCGTTCGAAGTCCGGGTTGGCGGGATCGTCGGCGTGTTTCCATGCAACCCAGGCGGCGTTGCCCATCCGGCCCATGATACCCTTCAGCGTGGGCACGATTCCGTTGGGCGACGCATTTTCGCGCAGTTCCGTGGAGCCGTCGGGCAGAACGTGTTCTTCATAGGGCTGGCGGTGATAGACGACGACGAGATCCGAACTCATGCCGGCACCTCGGCCACATCGGGATGCAGGCCGAACGCCCGGATCGCCTCAAGAATGCCGCCCGTGCCGGGGGCGTCGCAGTGGCGCGCCCGCGGCAGATCGCGCGTGGCGTCCAGAAGACCCTGTTCGCTTTCGCCCACCACCGCGCCGTGCAGGCCCGTCTGGAACATCGACAGATCGTTCAGCGTATCGCCCGCCACCAGAACCGTTTCGGGGTCGATCCCCAACTGATCCAGGAGGCGCAGCAGCGACGGCCCCTTCGACACCCCCTTGGGCAGCACATCCAGATAGCAGCCGTGCGAGATCAGGATGTCGAACGCCTCCTCCAGCGGGGTCACGCTGGCCGGGTCATAGGTCGCGGGATCCCAGTGATAGCTGACGCGGTGGCGGAACGCCGTATCCTGCTCCACCAGGCCGGGCGCGTCCTTCAGGACGCCGCGCACATGATCGCCCCGGTCGCCCCAGGTGTCGGTGATGTGGCGCTCCAGCTCGGCGATCGGCGCGATGGTCCGTCCGTCCACCCCGGCGATGGTGGTGCCCACATCCCCCACGATGAAATCGGGCCACGGCATGACGCCGTCCGCGCACATCCGGGCGATGAAGTCGGGATCGCGTCCGGTGACGAAGATCAGGCCCACCTCGCTCCGACGCGCTTCGATCCAGTCATACAGCGTCTTGCGCATGGCGTCGGTGCCGCCAAGAAAGGTGCCGTCCAGATCGGTGGCCAGCGTGAAACGCCAATCGGCGGGAATGGGTCTGGTCATTGAAACTTGTCCTCGAAATGGCGGGTGACGGCCTCCACGGCCGGGTGATCGAATTCCAGATCCAGCGCGCGGGGTTCCCCTCGAAGCGGCGCGGCCCAGAAGTTCGCGAAGGCGATGGCGATGGGCTGACTTTCGGCGGTGATGGCGCGGACCATCTCGCAGATGGGCATCTCCAGCCCCAGCTTGCGGGCAAGGTCGGTGACGGTGATGGCGTTGTGGCGCCCCTCCACCACGACGGGGCGGCCCTCGAACACCTGTGCGTCGGGGATGCCTTGCCCCCGTTGGAACCCATAGGAGAAGTTGCGCGACTGGCGGGAGGAGCAGGTCAGGATCAGATCGCCCAGACCCCCCAGCCCCGTCACCGTCTCACGCCGTCCGCCAAGGCGCACGGCCAGCTCCTTCATCTCATCCAGACCGCGCGTGATGATGGCGGCGCGGGAATTGTCGCCAAAGCCC
This sequence comes from Falsirhodobacter halotolerans, assembly GCF_022899245.1. Taxonomy (NCBI): domain Bacteria; kingdom Pseudomonadati; phylum Pseudomonadota; class Alphaproteobacteria; order Rhodobacterales; family Paracoccaceae; genus Falsirhodobacter; species Falsirhodobacter halotolerans. The sequence continues at coordinate 98,042 of NZ_JALJAZ010000003.1, read as the reverse complement.
GCACCGGCAAGGATGCCGCAGGCGATGGCGATCACGTTCTTGACCGCGCCCCCCACCTCGACCCCGGCCATGTCGTCGGAGACATAGGGGCGGAAGCTGCCGGTGGTCAGCGCCAGCGCCATGCGCGATGCGGCGCGCGCGCGGGGGGGCGTGTCGTCCGCGCTGGTGCAGGCCACGGTGACGGCGGTCGGATGCCCCGCCGCCGTTTCCGCGGCGAAGGTCGGGCCGGTCACGGTGCCGATCACGCGGCCCTCGGCGGCTTCCTCCACCACGGCGGACATCAGAAGGCCGGTATCCGCCTCGATCCCCTTGGCGCAGACGAAGATCGGAACGCCCGGCGCGGCCAAGGCGCCGATCCGCCCGGCCATGTCGCGGATGGTGGTGGAGGGCGTGACCAGCAGAACCGCCTCGGCCCCGTCCAGCGCCTGCGCCATGTCGGTCATGGGGCGGATGGACCGCGGCAGGGCCAGATCGCCCAGATACCGGCTGTTGGTGTGGCGGGTGGCCATCTCTTCGGCCTGCGCGGGGTCGCGCATCCACAGGCGGACATCGCGTCCGGCACGGGCGGCGACGGTGGCCAATCCCGTGCCCCACGCCCCACCGCCGATCACGGCAATGCGGTCATAAGGTTTGTGCGAGGCGGTATCGGACGCAGGTCCGGGCGAAGGCGGGAGGCGGGTATCGGAGCTTTGCATGAGGTCCGGAGTATAGCGCAGGTGATGCTGAAAATCCACACCTGCGGTTCAATTCGTCCTGCGCGTGCGAAAAAACCGACAGAGGGTGGGGGGCGGAATGGGGGGGCACAACGGGTGTCGCGATCCGGTTCATGTCCGCCTTCCCCCGCTTTGCCGATGCGCCCATTCGCTGGGGAACGTTCAACTTGCCCGCCCTGTTCCCCTGCCCCAGATTGCGAAGGATGAGCTTGTCGCCCGATCAGATTGCCCTAGGATGCGCCGCCTTGGCCGGCCGCCATCCCGCCTTCGCCCGCGAGGTGGAGGCGCGCGGCCTTCCCCCGCCCCATGGAATCGCCCCTGGCATGGGCGCGCTGTTGCGGATCATCCTGGGCCAGCAGGTCAGCGTGGCCTCTGCCGCCGCCTGTTTCGCGCGGCTGGAAGCGGTGTTGGACGTGAACGACCCCTCCGATGTCGCCGCCGCCCCGGACGAGGTGTTTCGCGCGGCGGGCTTTTCGCGGCAGAAGATCGGCCATGCCCGAAGCCTGGCCGATCATGTGGCCTCGGGCACCTTGGACCTGACGGCGCTGCCACGGGACGACGATGCGGCCGTTGCCACCCTGACCGCCGTCAAGGGGATCGGACGGTGGACGGCGGAAATCTATCTTCTGATGGCCGAGGATCGCGCCGACATCTGGCCCGCAGGCGATCTGGCGGTGCGGATCGGCACGGCCCGCATCCTGTCCCTGCCCGACCCGCGCCCGCCCGAACCGGCCCTGCGCATGATGGCCGAAGAGTGGCGTCCCTGGCGCGGGGTCGTGGCCCTCATGGCCTGGCACATCTACCTTTCAGGGCCGGTCTGACCGTTCCATGTCCAGAAGGCGGGACTTGACCGCCAGCCCGCCGGCAAAGCCCCCAAGTCCACCACCCGTCGCAATCACGCGGTGACAGGGCGACACGATGGAAAGGGGATTGCGGCCGTTTGCCGCCCCGACCGCCCGGAACGCCTTCGGCCGCCCCAGGGATCGCGCGATGTCGCCATAGCTGCGCGTCTCGCCATAGGGGATCGCGCGCAGCGCCGCCCAGACCTCATGCTGGAAGGGCGTCCCGCGGGCGTCCATCGGCAGATCGAAACTTTGTCGGGTGCCCGCAAAATATTCGTTCAGTTGACGCGCGGTTTCTTCCAGCACGGGATGGTCGTCGCGGTCCTGCACCGGCCCCTGGCCGATGCGGGACCCGTCCTCCCCCTCCCACAGCACGGCGGACACCCCGTCATCCGTGGCAATCAGTTGCAGCCGCCCGACGGGGCTGTCCATCCACGTGCGCCATTGCATCCCATACCTCCCTAATCCGAACGCAAACATCATGGCACAGGCCATGATGTTCGTGAAGTGTTCAGTGGTGACGTGCCGTCCCCTCGTCCAGCGGCAGGCTTACGGGGGCCGCGCGGCGCAGGCCCAGAAGCTGGTGCAGCAGGATCGCGGCAAAGGTGGCCGTGCCGATGCCGCCCACGGCAAAACCGCCCAGCGTCACGTTGAAATCCCCCGCGCCGAAGATCAGCGTGACGCCCACCGTCACCAGATTGCGCGGGTCCGAGAAATCGACCCGGTTGTCCACCCACAGCCGGATCATCGCCGCCGCGATCAGCCCGAAGACCACCACCGACAGCCCGCCCAGAACCGGGCCGGGAATCGTCTGCAAGGCCGCCCCGAACTTGGGCGAGAATCCCAGGCAGATCGCCACCACCGCCGCGACCACGAAGATCAGCGTGGAATAGACGCGGGTGACCGCCATGACGCCCATATTCTCGGCATAGGTCGTGACCCCCGTGCCGCCGCCCATGCCCGACACTATCGTGGCCACTCCGTCCCCGATCAGGCCGCGTCCGATGTAAGGGTTCATGTCGCGCTCGGTCATCGCACCGATAGCCTTGATATGGCCCAGATTTTCGGCCACCAGAATGACGGCGACGGGCGCGATCAGCCCGATGGCCGCCCATTGAAACTGCGGCGCGACGAAGCTGGGCGTCCCGATCCACGGCGCGGCAGCCAGCGCGGCGTAATCGATGCCCGGAAGCCACCCCATTCCGTTCCCCAGGATCAGCACGGCAGCATAGCCCGCGGCGATTCCCAGAAGGATCGACAACCGCCGCAACGTCGGCGGGCCATAGACGGCGGCCAGCGCGGTCGTGAGGATGGTCAGCAGCGCCACAAAGGTGTGCGCCCCGGTTCCCTCGATCCCCGACACCGCGACGGGCGCAAGGTTCAGGCCGATGGCCGATCCCACCGCGCCGGTGACGACGGGGGGCATCAACCGCTCCACCCACCCCGTGCCGGTGGCGGAAATGATGGCCCCGATCACCGCCATGACCACGCCGCAGGCGATGATTCCGCCAAGCGCGACGCCAATGTTCGGGTTCGGCCCGCTGCCCGCATATCCCGTGGCCGCGATCACCACCGCGATGAACGCGAAAGACGACCCGAGATAGCTGGGCATCCGCCCGCCCACCGCCACGAAGAAGATCAGGGTGCCGATACCCGAAAACAGGATGGCCAGATTCGGATCGAACCCCATCAGCAACGGCGCAAGGATCGTCGCCCCCGACATTGCCAGAAGGTGCTGCAACCCCAGCACCACGCTCGCGCCGCCGCCAAGCCGTTCATCCGGCATCACCATGGGGCCGGTCGCCCGCCGCCATTTCGGGAAATACGTCATTCGGCCACCTCTTGAGTCGCGCGTTGGATCACGGCGCCGTTATCCGCGCAAGGCGGCCGGTCTGGCAAGGGCCGGATGCCCGGCGATCGGCCCGGCGTTCGTCATCTGCGCAAATTCAGGGCATATCGCGGGGATATGCGGCGCGGGGTGGGGGCGTGCCTTGCATTCGCGCAAGGCATGGGAAACCCTGCCGCCACTTCGATCACCCCCCAAGGATCCCCATGACCCACGACGTTGCCGACATCCTCGCCCACCCGTCCTTTGCCACCGCGACCGAGGCGCTGCGCCGCGATCACGACCGCTTCGTGGAGGAGATCGTGACCCTGACCGAAATCCCCGCCCCGCCCTTCAAGGAGGAGCGCCGCGCCCAGGCCTATCTGGAGATGCTGCGCGCGCACGGGCTGGAGGAGTGCACGCAGGACGCCGAAGGCAATGTCATGGGTCTGCGGCGTGGGCGGGGCAACGGATCGGTCGTCGTCGTGTCGGCGCATCTGGACACGGTCTTTCCCGAAGGCACCGACGTGACCGTCCGGCGCGAGGGGACGAAGCTGTTCGCGCCGGGCATCGGCGACGACACGCGCGGCCTTGCGTCGCTTCTGTCCTATATCCGCGCGCTGGATGCGGGCGGCATCCGGACCGACCACGACATCCTGTTCATGGGCGATGTCGGCGAGGAGGGCAAAGGCGACCTGCGCGGTGTGCGCCATTTCTTCGCCCACAACCCCCTGCGCGACAAGGTGACGGCGTTCTTCACCATCGACGGGATCGAGACGGAGGATCTGGTGACCAAGGCCGTGGGGTCCAACCGCTACAAGGTGGTGTTCAACGGGCCGGGCGGGCACAGCCTTGGCGCGTTCGGCACGGTCAATCCCGCCTATTCCCTGGGGCAGTTCCTGTCGGGCATGTCCCGGATCGAGGTGCCGAAGGACCCCCGCACCAGTTTCTGCGCCAGCGTGTTCGGGGGCGGCACATCGGTGAACGCCATCCCCGAAGAGGTGTGGGTGGAGATCGACCTTCGCTCCGTCAGCCCGGACGAACTGAACCGGATCGACGCCGAGGTGCGCCGGCTGGCCGATGAGGCCGCGCAGGCCGAAAACACGCGGGGCGACACGGCGTCTGGCACCATCACCGTGTCCTTCTCGGTTCTGGGGGCGCGGCCCGCAGGCTCCACCCCCGAGGATGCCCGTATCGTCGCCGCGTCCGAGGCGGCCATCCGCGCCTTCGGCTTTTCGCCCAAGCGCACCGCCTCCTCCACCGACGCCAACATCCCGATGAGCCTTGGCGTGCCTGCGGTGAAGTTCGGCCATGGCGGCGCGGGCGGTCGCGCCCACAGCCTGGAGGAATGGATCGACGTGGAACCGGACCTTTCGCTTCGTGGGCAGTCGGCGGCGCTGGCCGCGATCCTCGGCACCGCCGGGATGGAGATCTAGCGCCAGATCGTCAGGCGGCCCGGCCCCTGGGCCGCCAGCACCAGAAGGCCGCCCGCGATGGCCCAGTTCTTGACGACAATGGTGACCTGCCAAGGATCGGCCCGCAGCTGCCAGTGAAACCAGCTTGTGCCGATGCAATAAAGGGCGAGGATAATGGCCCAGACCCGCACCTTCGGCCCCAGGATCAGGCACAAACCCGCGATCAGGTTGAACGCGGCCACCGGCCAGATCAGCGTCTCGGGCAGGCCCAGGCCGCCGATCATCTGCATCACCGGCGCAGGGTCGGCCCATTTCTGGGCGGCCCCGCCCAGAAACAGCAGGGCCAGCAACACCCGCCCCGCAAGGTTCGCCGCGTCAGCCACGGCCGCGATAGGGGGGCACCCCCTGATCGGGAATCCAGACCCCCTTCGGCGCCTCGCCCGTCTGCCAGAACACGTCGATCGGAATGCCGCCGCGCGGATACCAGTATCCCCCGATGCGCAGCCATTGCGGGGCCAGAAACTCCACCAGCCGGCGCGCGATGGACACGGTGCAATCCTCGTGGAACGCGCCGTGATTGCGGAACGACCCGAGGAACAGCTTCAACGACTTCGATTCCACCAGCCAGTCGCCGGGGACATAGTCGATCATCAGATGCGCGAAATCGGGCTGGCCGGTCATCGGGCACAGCGACGTGAACTCGGGCGCGGTGAAGCGCACCAGATAGGCCACGTCCTGCGGGTTCTGAACCCGCTCCAGCACCGCCTCTTCGGGCGAGGCGGGCATGACGGTGGCCCCCCCAAGCTGTTGCAGGCCGGAATAGATGGTCTCGCTCATACGCCCCTCCGATTGCCCCAAAGGATGACGTGCAGTTGCGGCAGGATGCGGGGGGCGAACCAGCCATCCTGAACCGTCTTGTCGATCAACCACAGCATCCGGTCCACAAGACCGTTTTGATCCACCGCCTTCGCCTCGTCCACCATGGGATTGCCGGGTTGAAGATAAAGCGGAAGCTGCGGAAACCGCGCATGGGCCGCGCGGGCATAGGCGTAATCGGCGTCGTCGAAGATCACGATCTTCATGATCGTCTCCGGCCCCGGCACCAAGCAGGCGGCAAAGGCGTCCCAATCCGTCACCTCGCCCGAGGAAGGGGGCTTGGGCGATAAAACCAGCGTGTCCAGATCGGCAAACCACGGCTTGGCGACCGAGCCTTGGGTTTCCAGCGCGAACCGGTATCCCTTGGCATGGCCCAAGGCGATCAGCGGCCCCAGCGGCTGGATCGCCGGGTTGCCCCCCGACAGCGACACGGTCAGCGGTCGGCCCCCCGACAGATCCTCGATCCGGGCCATGACGGCCTCAGGCTCCATCGGGGTCCAGGTGTGGCGAAAGGCGCTGTCCACGGCGTGCAGGCTGTCGCACCACGAACAGCGGTAATCGCATCCCCCCGTCCGCACGAAGACGGTGGGCAGGCCGATCAGGACGCCCTCCCCCTGGATCGTCGGCCCGAAAATTTCGGCAACGCGGATCATGATGCGGTTCCGGGCCGGTATTCCGCCCAGGTCTTCGGCGTTTCCGACACCCGCACGGCGGCGGTTTCGGGCCAGCGGGCGGCGCACCAGTCGAAGATCACCTTCGCCAGCTTTTCCGCCGTCACCATGTCGTCGACCAGAACATCATTCAGGTGGCGATGGTCGAACGTGTCGTCGATCCACGTCTTTAACGGGGCCAGTTCGCCGTAGTCGCGCACGAACCCGTGGGCGTTCAGCGTGGGCGCGGCCAGTTCCACCACCACAACGTAATTGTGGCCGTGCAGGCGGGCGCATTGATGTTCGACCGGCAGGCCGATCAGCTGATGCGACGCGCTGAAGGCGAATTCCTTGGTGATCCTATACATGACGTCCCTCCACCGCCGCGCGCCAGAAGTCGGGATCGGCATAGACGGTGGGATCGGCGATCCCCGCCAGATCGAAGGCCTCGCGCCGTTCGACGCAGGTGCCGCAGCGCCCGCAATGCACCGCCCCGCCCTTGTAGCAGGACCACGTTTCGGCAAACGGTGTGCCCGCCGCCGCGCCGTCGGTCACGATATCGGCCTTGGTGCGGTGAACATAAGGGGTCAGCAGCGCGACCTTGGCATACCCGTCCAGCGCCGCCGCCTGCATCGCGCCGAACGCCTCGGTGAAGGCGGGGCGGCAATCGGGATAGATGAAGTGGTCGCCCCCATGCACCGCCGTGGCCACCGCGTCCGCCCCTTCGGCCATGGCGATGCCGAAGGCGATGGTCAGCATGATGGCGTTGCGGTTCGGCACCACGGTCACGCGCATCGTCTCTTCGGCGTAATGCCCGTCCGGCACGTCCAGATCGTCCGTCAGCGCCGATCCGGTCAGCGCCGCGCCGATGCCGCGCATGTCGATGATCCGGTGCGGCACGCCCAGCCGTTCGCCCGCGCGGGCGGCATAGTCGATCTCCTTGCGGTGCCGCTGGCCATAGTCGAAGGAGACCAGCATGTGCAGCGCCCCCTCGGCCGCCACGCGATGCGCCAAGGATACGGAATCCAGTCCGCCGGAGCAGATAACAATCGTCTTCATCACAATACCCTTGTTTTGATGACCCGGGTAGGCTGCGACCGGGTTCCGGGGCACATACCCCCATGCCAACGGCGGCGCAAGGGATGCCCCGCGCCGCCGTCATCACATCTGCCGACAGATCAGTTCAGGGGGACGGTGAAGAACAGCGTCTCGCCCGAGCTGTCATCGACGCCGTCATTGTCGGTCACGACAAAGGCGGTGCCGTCCTCGGCGATGGTCAGCCCTTCGACCTTGTCCACGACAAAGCCGTTCGTGCGGCGCAGATCGGGGATCAGATCGTGCACGGTCTCCTTCGCGATCACGGGGGCGGCGTCGAACGGGGCCGGCGTCAGATCGGCCAGCGCCACGCGGGTGATGGCCTTCAGGCGGGCGGCCTCGCCGATCAGGTTGTCCCGCTCGATCAGATAAAGGTGGTCGCCATGCACGGCCAGGTCCGACAGGCCGATCCAGCCCTCCTCGGCCGTGTCCAAGGGATAGGCGACGGCCCCCAGCCACGCCTGCGCCGTCGGGTCATAGGCCAAAAGCTTGGCCACGTTGTCGTCGCCGTCCCACGGGCGCTGCACGGCCAGCCAGACGATGCCGTCCACGACCACCACCCCTTCGAACCCATAGCGGGTGGCCCCGGCGGCCAGATCGTCGGGCAAGGTCACCTCGTCCGTGATGGCACCGTTCGCGTCCACGCGGATCAGGGCATGGGGCACGTCCTTTTCGGGATTGCCTTCGGACGCCAGCCAGAAGCCCCCCTGCCCGTCGGCCACGATCCCTTCCAGATCCAGCTTGTCCGCCGGCGCGCCGTCGCGGGTCACCACGGTTTTCGCCACGATCCGCGCGGGGGTCTGCGTGGGGTCGATGGTGAAGATCGCCGGTTGCGCGGCATAGACGCTGTCCGACACCGCCCGCAGCATGTCCCCGTCCAGAGCCAGCCCGGACAGCGCGCCCCAGCCGATCCCCGCATCGGCGGTCAGCATGGGATAGGCGGCCGGGCCGTCGCCGCCCTGATACACCATGACATGCGCCCGCGCGCCGCCATCCTCGCCCAGATCCGCCTCGTTGGCCGACACCAGCAGGTTCCGCTCCGGGATCGCCACCAGACCTTCGGGGCTGATCCCCGAGGGAAGGAGCTGCGTCAGAACGGGCGCTGCCGGGTCGGTCGCATCATAAACGCCGATCACCGATCCCCGCTCGGACACCACGAAGATATAGGGGGTGCCGTCGAACTCCGCGATCTCGATCGTTTCCGGCTCCACCCCTTTGGCATCGGACCGCTTGTCGGGGTAATGGCCGATGGCGGCGACGGCCAGTTCAAAGCTGTTGCCGGAATCGTACACCACACCCCCGTCGCGATCGAAGATGGTCCAGCCACGGCTGCCGCCCTTCCAGTCGCCCTCGTTCGCGGTGACGATGTGATCGGTGCCCAGCCACTTCACGCCATCGGGTTCGCGCGGCACGTCGGTCAGGCTGTCGGTGAAGTTCAGCGCCTTGTCGTCCTGCGCGTCGATGCCGTCCAGATCGACCGTGCCCGCACTGAAATGCGAGGCGACCCGACCGTCCGCCCCGATGATGATGACGTGGTTGTTTTCCTGCAACGTGACCACGATCTCGCCCGCGTCGTTCACGTCGACATATTCCGGTTCGGGGTCTTCGGGATGGATGTCGGCCAGACCCGTCACGTCGATGGTCTGCACTGCCGCGCAATCGATGGTGCCGTCCACGACCGGCAGCTTGACGACGAAACCTGCGGGCATCTGCGGCAGGGCGCCGTCATTCTCGTCCTCGTCACGCTGGTTTTCGATCGCGACGGCAAGGAAGCTGCCATCCTTGGCCTTTGCCACGGAATCGGGTTGGCCGCCCAGATCGCAGCTTTCCAGAACCTCCTCCGTGTTCAAATCCAGCATCCGCAGCGCGCCCGACGGCATGTCCAGATCCGTGGTCGTGTCCACGCCCACGAAGACGCGGTCGCCGATGATGACGGCGGTGGTCGGCTCGCCCTCCATCGCCACATTGCCCAAGGGTTTGGGCGCGGCGGGATCGGTGATGTCCACAAAGCCCAAGACCCCCAGCGGGCTGTCGGAATAGACAAGCGTCATGCCGTCCTCGGACACCGAGATGATCTCGGCCGAGGTTTCGCGTGCGCGGTCTTCGCCCATCGCCATGTTGTCCGGCGTGGCAAAGCTGGCGATGCGGTTGAACGTCGTGTCCGCCAGCGCCGGATGTGCGGCGACCAGCGCAAGGACGGACGTGAGAAGCAGGCGGTTCATGTAGGATCCCCATATGGCTTGCGCGGGGTGTGCGCCCGTTCCATGTCGGGGGTGCGACGAAATGACGACGGTTTCGTGACGAATGCGGCGCTTGACGGCGGGCGGCATTTCCGGCCCATGGAGGGCATGGAAAAGATCGCCCTTCCCGAACGCGCCGATTGGCCCGAAACCGCCCGCGCCCATGGCTTCACCTTCGCCGACATGCATGGCGAACCCTATTGGGACGAAACCTCGGCCTATCGCTTCACGCTGGAGGAGATCGAGACCGGGATCGAGGCCCCCGCGACCGAACTTCATGCCATGTGCCGCGAGGCGGTGGACGCCATTCTGGCCGATGAGGGCAAGATGGAGCGCATGGCCATCCCCCGCGCCCGCTGGGATTTCGTGGCGTCAAGTTGGAAGGCGTTCCACCCCGAACTCTATGGCCGGATGGATCTGGTCTATGACGGCACAGGCCCCGCGAAACTGCTGGAATACAACGCCGACACGCCGACCTCGCTTTACGAATCCGCCTCGCTGCAATGGGAATGGCTGGAACAGCAGGTCGAACGCGGCGCACTGCACCAAGGCGACGACCAGTTCAACCGCATCCATGAGGCGCTGGCCGAACGGTTTGCGGACATCTTCCCCGCCGATACCGACATCCATTTCGCCGCCGCCGAAGGCGTGGCCGAGGATTTCGCCACGGTGGAGGCGATGGCCTGGGCCGCGCGCGAAGGCGGCATGGGCGCGCATTACACCGACCTGGGCAAGATCGGCCTTTCGGATCAGGGCCAGTTCACCGATGCCGAAGATCGGGTGATCGGCACGCTGTTCAAGCTCTATCCGTGGGAAGATGCGTTTCTGGACGATTTCGGGGCGGCGATGGCCACTTCGGGCTGCCGCTTTCTTGAACCACCATGGAAGGCGCTGGTGTCGAACAAGGCGATCCTGCCCGTCCTGTGGGAAATGTTCGAAGGCCATCCCAACCTGCTGCCCGCCTTCCACCTGGACGATGTGGCGGGGGCCTTGCGCGACGGGACCGGTGGCCCCGCGATCTTCGATCGGGCGCGCGATGCGATGCGGAGCCACGTCATCAAACCGGTCTTTTCGCGCGAAGGGGCCAGCGTGGACATCATCGCGGGCGGGCAACCGCTGGAAATGGCCAAGGACCGCGCCTATGACGATCACCCAAAGATCGTGCAGGCCTATGCCCCCCTGCCGATGTTCGACGGGTTCCACCCGATCCTGGGCGCGTGGATCGTGGGCGAAACCTGTGTGGGGTTGGGTATCCGCGAGGATCGTGCCAAGATCACCCAAGACCTGTCGCGCTTCAAACCGCATCTGATCCGAGGCTGAAAGCATGAGCAAACGTTCCCGCACCGTCGCACTGACCCTGATGGGCGCGGCCTTCGCCCTGTCCGCCTGCCGGGAAGAGCAGTCGGACGTGACCTCCTTCCCCGACCTGGCCTCCTGCCGCGCGCAGGCGGAGGCGGGCAGCCTGACCTTCACCGCCGCCGATTGCGACGCGGCCTTTGCCCAGGCCGAGGCGGATTACACCGAGACCGCCCCGCGTTACGACGCGCTGGCGGTGTGCGAGGAGGAACATGGCGCAGGCAATTGTCAGGAGGCGAGCAACGGGTCGGGCGGATTCTCCTTCATGCCGCTTCTGGCCGGGTTCATGATCGGGCAGATGCTGTCGGGCCGGGGCGGGTTCATGAGCCAGCCGCTGGTCAACACCCCGAACGGACGCTACGCCACGCCGGGCGGCACCGGAATCACCTCGAACGCGGGCAAGGGCACCATGGGGGCGCAGGCGTTCCAGAAGGCCCCGACCACCCTTGGCCAACCGGCGATGAGCCGGGCCGACGTCGCCAGCCGGGGCGGCTTCGGGTCCAGCGGGGCGGCGCGATCCTCCTTCGGCGGCTAATGCCCGCCACCGCCTGAGGATTGCGGCTTCCTCATCAGGACCGCGCTGAGGGCCAGCCCCCCGAACAACACGGCCAGCAAAAAGAAGATGTCGATGAACGACATCACGCTGGCCTGACCCCGCACCCGCTGCGCCATCTGCGCGATGGCGGCCGCCGGATCGGTGATGCCCCGTGCCTCCAGCGCGCGTTGCATGGTGTCGATCTGGGCCACCGCCTCGGCATTGGCCCAGTTCACCGCTTCGGACAGCCGCTGGTAATGCAGGGCACTGCGGTCGGTCAGGATGGTGTTGATTGTCGCCAGTCCGACCGCCCCGCCAAGGTTGCGCATCAGGTTGTAAAGGCCCGAGGCCTGCTGCACCTTGCTGCGCGGCAGGGTGCCAAGCGCCAGGTTGTTCACCGGCACCATGCACAGCATCAACGACATGCCGCGCAGGATCTGCGGCACCAGCAATTCCCGGAAATCCCAGTCGGCGGTCAGCCCGGTCAGCATCCAGGTGGAGGTGGCAAAGCCCACGAAACCCGCAAACAGCATCAGACGCGGATCGACCCGTGCCGACAAGATCCCCGCGATCGGGGCCGTGGCGAACATCGCAAGGCCCGAGACGAACACCGTCTCGCCGATCATCAGGCTGTCATAGCCCCGGATCTGCCCCAGATAGAGCGGATAGAGATAGGTCAGCCCGTAAAGACCGATCCCCAGAACGAAGCTGAAAAGGCTGCCCAGCAGGAAATTCGTGTTGGAAAAGGCCGAAAGGTCCACCACCGGCTCGGGCCGGGTGAAGGCCCGCCACAGCGTCACGATGCCGCCCACAACCATCACCACCATCAGGATCGCCACGGTTCGGTCCTGCAACCAATCGTCCTTCGGCCCCTCCTCCAGCACGTATTGCAGGGCGCCCAAGCCTGCGGCCAGGGCGATCAGCCCCCACCAGTCGAACTTGCGCATCAGTTTCCAGTTCGGGCGGTCGAAATCGATCAGCAGCACAGCGCCGAGGGTCACGCCGATGCCGGGGATCACGTTGACCAGAAACAGCCAGTGCCACGACAGGGCCGAGCTGAGATACCCCCCCACCGTCGGCCCGATCGTGGGGGCGAGCGTCGCCACCAGACCGATCATGGGCGACACCATGGTGCGGCGGTTCGGGGGGAAGATGGTGAAGGCCGCGGCAAAGACCGACGGGATCATCCCCCCGCCCATGAACCCCTGAACGCCGCGCCACAGGATCATCTCGTTGATGGATGTGGATGTGGCGCACATGAAGCTGGCGGCGGTGAATCCGGCAGCGGACAGGGCGAACAGGATGCGCGTGGACATGACCCGGGCCAGAAAGCCCGACAGGGGGATCATCACCACCTCGGCGATCAGATAGCTGGTCTGAACCCAGCCGATGTCGTCCGGCCCCGCCGCCAACCCCGCCTGAATCTCGGGCAAGGAGGCCGAGACGATCTGGATGTCCAGGATCGCCATGAACATCCCGAAGACCATGATGAGGAAGGCGGCCATCCGGCGGGGGGTGAGAGGCGGAAACTCCTCGTCCACCGCGTCATCCCCCCGTGCGGCGGTCGACGGTCACGACGGCGGAGAGGCCCGCGCGCAATTGGCCCGTGGCAAGCGCCGCGTCGGGAATGGCGATGCGAACGGGCACGCGCTGCACCACCTTGGTGAAATTGCCCGTCGCATTGTCGGGCGGCAGAAGCGAGAACACCGCACCCGTCGCGGGGGCGAAGGAGGCGACGGTGCCGGTGAACTCCTGATCCGGCAGCGCGTCGAAGGTGATGTGCACCTGCGCGCCGGGGCGGATGTCGCCCAATTGGGTCTCCTTGAAATTCGCCTCGATATACAGGCTTTGGGCGGGAACGATGGCGGCCAGACGTGCGCCGGGGCTGACCAGATCGCCCACCTGCATGGCCCGGTTGGCCATCGTCCCGTCCACGGGGGCGCGCAGGACGGTCAGGTCAAGATCGCGTTGCGCCTGCCGCACGGCCAGTTGCAGCTGCCGCTGGTCGCCCACCGCTTCGGCCCGTTGGGCGCGCAGCACGGCGACCTGCGCCGTGGCGCTGGCGACCGCCGCCTCCGCACGCGACAGGTTCGCTGCGGCCGTCGCCTCGCCCTCATTCGCGGTGTCCACCTGCGCCTGCGTGCCCGCATTGCCGGCCAGCAGGTTGCGGGCACGTTCGGCCGCCGTGCGCGCGGTGCTCGCCTGGGCGCGGGCGGCGTTGCGGTCGGCCTCGGCCTCTTGCACCGCGGCTTCGGCGGCGGTGGTCTGCGCGTCGATCCGGGCCAGCGTCGCATCCGCCGTGTCATACCGGCTTTGCGCCGTGTCCAGCGCAATGCGGTAATCGCCGTCGTCGATCCGGGCGATCACGTCGCCTTCCGCCACCGTCTGGTTGTCCGCCACCGGAATCTCCGCCACATATCCCTGCACCCGGCTGGCGATCAGGGCGATGTCGCCTTGGACATAGGCGTCGTCGGTTTCGATCATGAAGCGGCCATGGGTCCACCACCGCCACCCGAACCCCGCGATGCCGATCACAAGAACCACGGCCAAGGCGATGAAGATGAAACGTTTTCGCGAATTCGGCTGGGCTTCGGCGGTGTCCGTCATGCGCTTTCTCTGGTTCCGGGACCGATCGAGATCTGCCGAATGGCAAATCCGAACGCTTCGGATACAAGCACCGCAAGCGCGCCGGTAAGCAATCCCCCCTGCATGACAAGTGCGAGATTCTGGGTGTTCAGACCCGCGATGATCACCTCACCCAGGCTGCGGGCGGCGATGGTCGATCCGATGGTCGCGGTGGACAGGGCGATGATCGCCGATATGCGCACCCCCTGAAGGATCAGCGGCAGCGCCAGCGGCAGTTCCACCCGCCACAAACGCTGGGCGCTGGTCATGCCGATGCCCGCCGCAGCCTCGCGCACCGATGGGTTCAGGGTGGCGAAGGCGGTCCGGGTGTTTTCGAAAATCGGCAACAGGCCGTAAAGGAACAGCGCGAGAATGGTCGGCCGCGCCCCAAAGCCCAGCATCGGCACCGTCAGCGCCAGAACGGCTACGGGCGGGAATGTCTGGCCGAAGCTGGTGATGGCCTGCGACAGGGGCAGGAACTCCGCCCCGGCGGGGCGGGTAACGAAGATGCCGAACCCGATGGCGACGATGGCGGACGGGATCAGCGCCGCCGCCACAAGCCCCAGATGCGACAGCGCCAGCGCCCCAAGATCGGCCCGGTCATAGATCGCCGCCCCCTGCCCCGCCAGCGGTTGCAGCAGCGGGCGAAACAGATTCGGCGCCAGCAGGAACGTCCCCGTCGCGATCAGCAGGATCAGGACGGCGATCCCCCTCATGCCGCGCCTGCCGCGATCACCGCCTCGCGCCGGAGACGACCGAGGGGGCGGCCTTCGGGCGTGGTGACGCGCAGGTCGGCATGGCCGCTGCGGATCATCAGCGCCAGGGCATCGGCCAGGGATGCGCTGTCGGCCACATCGGGCCCGGTCGAGGGTCCGGGTTCGACCAGCGCCTCCACCCGTCCCAGCGACAGGATGCGGAACGGGCGGTCACCTTCAGGAACAAGGCTGCGCACGAAGGGGGTTTCGGGGGCGGCAAGAATATCCATCGGGGTGCCGAACTGCTCGATCCGGCCGGCCCGCATCACGGCGACACGGTCGGCCAGACGCGTCGCCTCGGCCATGTCGTGGGTGATCAGCAGGATCGTCGTGCCCAGCCGGGCCTGAATCGCCGCCAGATCGGTCTGCGCCTGCGCCCGGATCGCCGGATCAAGGGCGCCGAAAGGTTCATCCATCAAAAGAACCGACGGCTCCGCCGCAAGGGCCCGCGCCACGCCCACCCGCTGCGCCTGCCCGCCCGACAGCTGATGGGGAAAGCGCGGCCCGATGACGTCGGGATCCAACTGCAACAGGCGCATCAGTTCGGCCACACGCGCGTCGATGCGATCCTGCGGCCAGGACAGCAGCGCGGGAACGCAGCCGATGTTGCGCGCGGCCGTCCAATGCGGGAACAGGCCGTGATCCTGAATGACATAGCCGATCCGGCGCCGCAGGTCGTGGGCGGGAATGTCGCGCGTGTCCACGCCGTCGATGCGCACCGTGCCGGATGTGGGCGTGACCAGCCCGTTCACCAGCCGAAGCAGCGTGGACTTGCCGGACCCCGACGTGCCCACGATGGCCGTGACCGACCCGTTTTCGATACGCAGCGACACGTCATCGACCGCGCGGGTATCGCCATAGTGTTTGGAGAGATTGTCGAGTTCGATCATCGGACCCCCTTGGTCAAATCGATCACCGCGCCCAGGATGATCGAGGCGCAAAAGGCCAGCGCGACGGTGGGCAGGGCCCCCAGAAGGATAAGGTCGGGGGCCGTCTGGCCAAGCCCCTGAAACACGAATGTTCCATATCCCCCGGCCCCGATCAGGGCGCCGACGGTGGCAAGACCGATGCCCTGCACCAGAACGATGCGCGCCCCCGTCAGGATGATGGGCAATGCCAAAGGCAGATCAACCTGACGCAGCCGCATCGTCTTGGTGAACCCCATGCCGCGCGCCGCCTCGACCACCGTGGCCGGGACGGCGTTCAGGCCCGCCACGGTGTTGGCCACCACGGGCAGCAGGGCGTAAAGAAACAGGGCGACCAGCGCGGGCGTCATCCCGATGCCGCCGATCCCCAGCATCCGCGCCCCCGGAACATGCGCCGCCACCCATCCCAGCGGCAGGATGAGCATACCGAACAAGGCGATGGACGGGATGGTCTGGATCAGGGTCAGGACCCCAAGGATCCCCCCGCCCGCCCGCGCCTTGCGCTGGCACAGGATGCCCAGCGGAACCCCCACGCCCATGGCCGCCAGAAAGGATCCGAAGGCGAGCGTCAGATGCCGCCCGCCCTCGGTCCAGAACACGGCGCGTCGCGCGGCGTATTCCTGCAGGATGGAGATGTGGTCCAGAACCCCGGTGGCAAACGTTGCCCCGATCAGCCCCGCTACGCCCGCCAGAAGGGCAAGGCGCAGCATCGGGCCGGGCTGCATCCGCGCAACGGCATCCATGATGAACAGGGTCAGCGCCGCGCCGCCGATCCAGAACCCGACGGCGGGCGAGACGCGCGCGGCGGGACTGGCCTCCGCCATTTGCCCCGCCGCGCCCATGCCCAAGGCCCAAATCCAAAGGCAAAGCCCCATCCCCGCCAGCGCGCCGCGGATGGGGGCACGCTGCGTCAGAACAAGCGCGCCGACGATCGCAAGCCCAAGGGCCGTGCCGCCCCAGCCGAAAACCTGATGCAGATGCAGGGCCTCCGGCTGGGCGATCCGGTTGGGGCGGACCCCGACAAAAGGCAGCGCCAGCGCCGCAAGGGCCGGCAGGCCCAAGACCAACGAAAGCGCGCCGGACCGTTTCACGGCGTCAGAAATCCGTTTTCCGCCAGAAACTCGGTCGCCACCTGTTCGGCCGGAAGGCCTTCGACCTGAACCCGCCCGTTCAGGGACTGCAACGTCTCCAACGTCAGGGCGTCGAAGACGGGGGCAAGCCGCTCGGCCATCACGGGGTATTCCTCCAGCACCTCGTTTCGGATGACGGGGGCGGGCTGATACACGGGCTGCACACCCTTGTCATCCTCCAGCACGGTCAGATCGGCGAAGGGAATGGCCCCGTCCGTGCCATAGACCATGGCGGCATTGGCCCCGCTGGTGTTGTTCGCCGCCGCCTGGATCGTGGCCGCCGTGTCACCGCCCGACAGGACGATCAGTTGATCGGCGGTCAGGGCGAACCCATAGGCGGTCTGAAACGCGGGCAGCGCGGGGGCCGAGTTCACGAATTCGGACGACGCGGCCAGTTTGACCATGCCGCCCTCCGCGATCCACGTGCCGAAATCGCTCAGCGTGCGCAGGTTCTCCGGTTCCGCCACATCGTCGCGCAGGGCGATGCCCCAGGTGTTGTTGGCGGGGGCGGGCGTCAGCCATGCCAGATCGTTCGCCTCCGCGTCCAGATCGCGCGCCTTGGCATAGGCGGCGGCGGCGTCCTTCCACACCGGATCATCGGCGAGTTCGAAGAAATATGCGGCGTTTCCGGTGTATTCGGGATAAATGTCGATCTCGCCCGCCAACAAGGCCTGACGCACGATGGGCGTCGCCCCCAGTTGCAGGCGGTTCTGGACCGGCACCCCGGCATCATCCAGCACCGCAAGGATGATATTGCCAAGAACCCCCCCTTCGGTGTCGATCTTGGAGGATACGACGACCTGCGCCGTCGCGGGGCCGGACGCCAGAATCAGGGCAAGGGCTATCGTCTTTACGGTGGGCATGGGCGTGTCCTGTAACGCGGGTGTGACCAGATGATATGGCGATCCGCAGGCACGGCCAGAAATTTCGAAGAAACCGCAGGTTCGTCCGCACCGATTTGTGGCGCGGACGGCCCCGATGCCGCAGGTCAGAGGGCCTGGCGTCCCCGCCCTTCCGGCGCCAGCTGGATCGCATAGCGGATGGCGGCGACCAGGCTTTCATACCGCGCGATGCCCTTGCCCGCGATGTCGAATGCCGTCCCGTGATCGACCGAGGTGCGGATGATGTTGTCGTTCAGGCCCACGGTGATGTTGACCCCTTCGTCGATCGACTGAACCTTGACCGGCCCATGCCCCTGATCGTGGTAACAGGCCACGACCACGTCGAAATCCCCCCGGCTTGCGCGATAGAACAGCGTGTCGGCGGGCAGCGGCCCTTGAACGTCGATGCCGTCGGCTTGGGCGCGTTCGATGCCGGGGATCAGCTTTTCTTCCTCCTCCCCCTCACCGAACAAGCCGTTTTCGCCCGCATGGGGGTTGATGCCGCACACGGCGATGCGCGGGTTCGCCTGCCCGGCCGCCGACAGCGTGTCATGCGCCAGCTTCACCACCTGATACGTCCGATCGGGTGTGATGCGGCGGATGGCCTCGATCAACCCGACATGGGTCGTCAGGTGGATGACCTTCATCTTGGGCGTCGCCAGCATCATGGAGTAGCTGTCGGTGCCCGTCAGTTCGGCCAGAATCTCGGTATGGCCAGGGAACAGGTGCCCGCCCGCGTGAAGCGCCTCCTTGTTCAGGGGGGCGGTGGCGATGGCGGCAACGGTATGGGCCTGCGCCATTTCCACTGCGATGCGCAGAAATTCATAGGCGGCATGGCCCGCGCGCGGATCGACCTTGCCGAAAGGCAGGTCGCCGACATCCAGCCCCGGATCGACGCAGATCGCCACATCGGTCGAAGGGTCCGCCGGAAGGGGGGCGCCGGGGGCGACCTTCACGATCTTGAAGGTCGCGCCGACGATCTCGGCCGCGCGGGCCAGCATGGCCGCGTCGCCCACGACGATGGGGCGGGCCATGGCATGGGTGGCGGGATCCGCGATCGTGCGCGCGACGATCTCGGGGCCCACGCCGCACACGTCCCCCATGGTGATGGCGATGATCGGCTTCATCTCGGCCTCGGTCATGTCAGGATCCTTTCAGCGGTCGTCGTGGATGGGATCGGGATCGCGCAGGCCGGTTAGGTCCGTGCGCGTCACCAGAAACGAGATGTAGAGCGGCATGAGGATGGCCGTCGTCACCACGGACGCAGCCACCTGCACCGTCGCCAGTTGCGACAGCGCCGCAAAGGCGGGGTTGGCGGCGGCGATCGCCACCGGGGTCGCGACGGCGTTGCCCGCGGTGGAGCCTTCGGCCGCCCCGACGATGGGGTTCCAGCCCAACATGCGGAAGACAAGGTATCCCGCCGTGCCGGTCACGAACACCGTCAGCACCCCGATCAGGACGCCCGACAACCCGCCCGCCAGAATGGCCGAAAAGCTGATGTTCATCCCAAGGGCAAAGGCGAAGAAGGGGATAAGCATGTCGCTTCCCTTGGCCAGGAACGCACGCATGTTGCCGTCCAGATTGCCAAGGACCATCCCCACCAGAATGGGCAGCAGCACCGACACGAAGGTCACGATGGAAAAGAACCCGTCGACGAAGCCCATCGCGCCGAAGATCGCCAGCGCGACCATCGTCAGGAACGGCCCGTCGTTCAGCGCCAGCAGGGAATAGGCCGCCTTGTCGTCCGCGCGGCCATATTGCCCCACGATGGCGACATACAGCCCCCCGTTCGAATTGGTCATGGCCGCGATGATCGCCAGCGGGACCATGCCGAAGAACAGCCCGTTCTCCCCCGCCAGCAGGAAGGCCAGAAGACCCACCGCCGCGCCGACAAGCCATTTCACGACCAGAAGCGTCGCCCCCTTGGCCGCCGCGGTGCCGACATTCGACAGGTTGATCTGCGCGCCCGCGCACAGCAGGAACAGGGCGATCAGCGTGCTTGCGCTGTTGACGAACAGGGCTTCGGTGAAATTGCCGATCCGCAGCAGATCGGGCGCCAGCGTGTTGATCGTGGCCCCAAGAAGAAGCGGCACGACCATCATGCCGCCGGGAATGCGTTCGAGTGTCGCCTTGATCTGCATGAATCCTCCGCCATTGGGGCCGCAGGGCGGGAACACCCGGCTGAGGCCGATGGCACATCCTTGGCCCAGATTGACCGATCATGCAACCCGATGAACGCTGCTGGCATCTTTTGACCGATGTTGACCGCCCCCGCGCGCCCGCCTAGGGTTGCGTTTTTCGAAGGATGGGTCATGCTTCCCGCACAACGCCGCGCCCGGATCATCGAAATCCTGCGTCGGGACCGCATCGTGGCGCTTCCCGATCTGGCGGCGCAGGTGGGGGCCTCGCTTTCGACCACGCGGCGGGATGTCGAATATCTGTGCCTGACGGGCCATCTGACCCGCACGCATGGCGGCGCGATGATCAATTCCAGCGGCGAACGCGCGCGCGAGACGGAGCCTGCCATCTCCTCCCAGATCGAACGGGGCGCGAAGGACCGCATCGGCCAGCACGCCGCCGCCCTGATCGAGCCGGGCCAGACCGTCCTGTTCGACAGCGGCAGCACCACCGCCGCCTGCGCCCGCGCCGCGATGAAACGCGGGGTGCCGTTCACCGCGACCACCAACGATCTGATGATCGCCGCCACCTTGGCCCCCGCCACGCAGATCGAATGCCACATGCCCGCCGGTCGGGTGCGGCACGGATCGGACACGCTGATCGGGGCGGCCTGCCTTCGCGACCTCGGACGCCTTCATGCCGACATCGCGTTCCTCGGGGCCCACGCCGTTGCGATCGACGGCCTCTCCGACACCTCGATCGAATTGGCCGAGATCAAGCGCGGCATCGTCGCCGCCGCGGACACCGTGATCCTTCTGGTGGACAGCAGCAAGATCTTCACTCGCGCCTTCTGCCGGTTCGCGCATGTGACCGAGATCGACCGGATCGTCACGGACGACCGGATTTCCCCGCAGGCCCTGGGCGATCTGCGGGCCACCGGCGTGGATGTGGATATCGTGCCCCTCTGACACACATGCCGCGCCCCGAGGGAACCGAAGGCGCTGTACGCGTGTTATCCTTGCATGAGTGATTTATCGCGACAGGAGGGTTCCATGGGCGAGATGGTAGACAAGGCAAAGGCAGCTGGAAACAAGCTGGCCGGCGGCGCGAAGGATGCGATCGGCAAGGCGACCGACAATCCCGATCTTCAGGCCGAAGGCAAAGCCCAGAAGGCCAAAGGCGCGGCACAGGACGTGTCGGGCACGGTCAAGGGCAAGCTGGGCGACAACGTCTGAAGCCCGCAGGAACGATACAGAGGCCCCGCATCTGCGGGGCCTTTTTCATATCGTGGGGATGGATCAGAATCCGGTGCCGAAACAGGCCGTCTCATCCGTCCAAGCGCGCATCTGACCCGACAGGGTCAGCCCCAGGCCGGGGCGGTTCGGCACGATCATGCGCCCGTCCTTCACCTCCAGCCGGTGTTCGAACATCGCTTCGGACCATTCGAAATGCTCGACCCACGGCTCGCGCCCATAGGCGGCGGTCAGGTGCAGGTGGATCTCCATGCAGTAATGCGGCGCGAGTTGCAGCTTGTGGTGATCGGCCAATGCACAGATTTTCAGGAACGGCGTGATCCCCCCCACGCGCGGCGCATCGGGCTGGATGAAATCGACGGCGTTATGGCGGATCAGTTCCCAATGCTCGGCCACCGAGGTCAGCATCTCTCCCGTCGCGATGGGGGTGGCCAGCTCGGCGGCCAGCATCGCGTGGCCTTCGGCGTCATAGGCGTCCAGCGGCTCTTCGATCCAGGTCAGGTTGAATTGTTCGGCGATGCGGCCAAAGCGCAGCGCGGTCGTGCGGTCCCATTGCTGGTTCGCGTCGATCGCCAGCGGCACATTGCCGCCGACATGGGCGCGAATGGCCTCGATCCGCTGCAGGTCGATCATCGGGTCGGGCTGCCCCACCTTCAGCTTGATCGCCCCGATCCCCTGATCCAGCGCGGCGGTGACCCGGTCCTTCACCTCGGCGATCTCCATCGACAGGAACCCGCCGGAGGTGTTGTAGCAGCGCACGGAATCGCGGTGCGCGCCCAACAACTTCGCCAGTGGCAGGTCGGCCCGCCGCGCCTTCAGATCCCACAGCGCGATGTCGAACGCGGCCAACGCCTGCGTCGCCAGACCCGACCGCCCCACCGACGCGCCCGCCCAATTCATCTTCTCCCACAACCGGGCGATGTCGCTCGGATCCTCGCCCAGAAGGGCGTCGGCGATCTCGCACGCATGAGCGTATTGCCCCCGCCCGCCCGCACGTTTGGAATAGGAATAGCCGACCCCTTCGAACCCCTGCTCGGTTTTCAGTTCGCAGAACAGGAACGCGATCTCGGTCATTGGCTTTTGCCGCCCGGCCAGAACCTTCGCGTCCGATATGGCGGAGTGCAGCGGCAGCGTGACGCGTGACAGGCGGATCCCCACCACGCGGTCGGTCGTGGCCTCGCCCGGGGGAAGACCGGCATTCAGGGGATTCACGGGCAGAAGGCGTTTGCCGTCGGCAAGATCGAACATGGGGAACATCCTTTGGGTTGCCCCTCGTGATACGCCTGTCTTACATATCAGTCTAATATCAAGGTTGGATGGGTTCGATGTCGATCATGTATCGTCATGCTTGATCTGGTGCATGTCCGGTCCTTTGTCGCGGTGGCGACGGAACGGCATTTCGGTCGCGCGGCGGCCAAACTGAGCCTGTCCCAACCCCCGCTCAGCCGACATATCATGCTGCTGGAGGGGCGCTTGGGCGTTCGCCTGTTCTACCGCGCGCGCACGGGCGTCACCCTGACCCCGGCCGGCCAGACCTTTCTGACCGAGGCGCGCCGCCTCCTGAACCAGGCGCAGGCCGCCGAACTTTCGGTGCGCGCCCGCACTGAAGAGCCTGAGGGCACGATCCGGCTGGGATTCTACGGCGCCGCCGCGTTCCGCCTTTTGCCGCGCGTGATCCTTGCAGTGCGGGACCGATATCCCCGCATCCGGCTGGACTTGAAGGAACTGGATGCCGCCGGTCAGCGGGAGGCCTTTGCCTTCGGGCGGCTTGACATGGGGCTGGTCCGCCCCTCGCCCCAGCCCGACGGGCTGCGCACCGACATCGTCCTGCGCGAACGGCTGGTCGTGGCGATGCCCGCCAACCATCCCCTTGCCCGCCGCCGCACGGTTCGGCTGGCGCAGATCGACGGGCTGCCCTTCATCGGATATTCCACCGACGCGCCGTATATGCACGACCTGATCCGCCGCACGCTGTCCGCCCACGCTGTCGCCCCCGATGTCGTGCAGGGCATGGCGCAGGCGCGGGCCATATTGTCGCTGGTGGGTGTGGGGCTGGGTGTGGCGATCCTGCCGGCACATGCGCGCTTTGCGGGGGGTGACGGCGTGGTGTTCCGCCCGCTTGCCCCCGCCCCCGATATGGCCCTTACCCATCTGATCGGCATCGAGGATCCCGGCCGCCCGATCCTGACGCTGGTCCGCGACGTGGTCCGGGACGTCGGACGCGCGCTGGAACAGGACGGCGACCCACCGCCCGCGTTGCATCGCGGCACGGTTCCGTTACACCTGCCCCACAGTGGATCAAAGGGACGACCGCGCGCATGACCAAAATGACTATCCTAGGCCTGAGCGTGGCGACCCTTCTGTCGGGATGCGGGATATTCCAGCGTCACACCGAACTCGACTGCATGGAGCGGGCGATGTATTTCGAAAGCAACCGATCCAGCCGCGACGGGATGGTGGCCGTGGGCAGCGTGGTGATGAACCGCGTCGAATCTCCCGCCTATCCGGGCACCGTGTGCAAGGTCGTGGCCCAGAAGAACCAGTTCGCCCCCGGTGTCATGTCGCGCAAGATGAACACCGCCTCCGCCCCCCGCCTGCGCGAGGCGGCGCGGGCCGTTCTGCGCGGCGAACGCCACCCGCTGGTGGGGAACGCGCAGTTCTTTCACGCCGCCTCCTATCGCGCGGAATACACCAACATGCATTACGTCCTGACCACGGGCGGCAACGCGTTTTATGAACGCAGGCCGCGTGCATTGGTCACGCAACCGGTCCCCCTGCCCGCGCGCGAGGGGATGACCGGCTGGTAGATCCAGCCCCGCCCTGAATTGGATCACCTTATTCCGACAAAACTTGTCAATTTCATTGACAGCGCCGTGAACGCAGGTCAGAGGATGGGCATTCGTCGATAACGGGGGCCTTCACATGACCAATTCCGCACGTTCCATCCTGCTTGCCGGGGCAAGCCTTCTGGCCGTCGGCACCGCACAGGCGCAGGACAGCGACCGGGTCATCGTCCTCAGCCCCATCATCGTGCAGGCCGACGATGTCGCGGGATATGTCGCGACCGGGGCGCAGGCCGCAAAATCCACCTTGCCGGTGGACGAGATTCCCCAGTCCCTGTCGGTGGTGACGGAGGATCAGATCGACGATCAGGGCGCCGAACGCGTGGGCGCGGCGCTAGGCTACACCGCCGGTGTGCTGGCCGAACCCTTCGGCCGCGACCCCCGGTTCGATTCCCCGCGAATCCGGGGATTCGACGCGAATGGCGCGCAATATGTGAACGGCCTGCGCCAAGGCCGGTTCTTCGGCGCGGCGGCGCAGGAGATTTACGGCCTGCAACAGATCGAAGTGCTGCGCGGCCCTTCCTCGACCATCTACGGCGCGGGATCGCCCCTTGGCGTGATCAACATGGTCCAGAAACGCGCCCGGTCCTTCGATTTCGGCGAGGTGGGCGTGGGCACCGATTCCAACGGCAGCGCGCAGGCCTTCTTCGACGCCAACCGCGCCCTGTCGGACACGCTGGCCCTGCGCCTGACCGGCATCGCCCGGGATGAGAACACGCAGATCGAGGATCTGGACAACAAGGGCGGCTATCTTGCCGGGGCCCTGCGCTGGACGCCCGACGATGCGACGACGGTGGACGTGCTTCTGAATTATCAAAAGGACGCGCCTCTGTCGCCGACGGGTGTGCCCTTCGCCCTGACCGAGGTGGCGGACGGCAAGGACCTGCGCGATCTTTACACCGGCCAGAAGGATTTCGACGACAGCGATCGTGAAATGATCAGCTTCGGGGTGGAGATCAGCCACGATCTGGGCAACGGCTGGACGCTGGGCCAGGGTCTGCGTTACGAGACGTTCAACTGGAGTTACGACGGCACCTATGCCAGCGCCTATACAGGGGGGGACATCTTCTCCCGCGGGTCCAGCCGCCAGCGCGAGAATACCGACACGATCAGCCTTGATACCCGCCTGTCGGGACAGGTGGTCACGGGCGATGTCAGCCATCAGCTGCTGTTCGGCGCCGATATCCGCAAATACGACGCGTTCGAAAGCAGCCAGTTCGGCACCGCCCCCGCGATCAACTGGCGCACGGGGCAGAGCGTGGGGGGCGAACGCGCGTTCTTTGCCCCGAACGCGGGCGATGTCGTGCTGCGTCAGGCGGGGGCCTATGCGCAGGACGAGCTGAGCTATGGCAACTGGCGCGGGGTTCTGGGCCTGCGCTATGACTGGGTGGAGCAGGAGGGCGAACGCTATGGCGCGGCGTCCGAGTTCAAGGACAACCAGCTGACCGGGCGCGTCGGGCTGTCCTATGTCATGGCCAATGGCGTCACACCCTACGGCACCTATTCCACCTCGTTCGATCCGCAGGCGGGCACGGATATCGAAGGCGGCGCGCTGAAGCCGACCAAGGGCGAGCAGCTGGAAGTGGGTGTGAAATACCGCCCCCTCGGGTTTGACGGCCTGTTCACCGCCGCCCTTTACGACCTGCGCCAGACGGATGTGAACCGCACCGTGGAGGAAACGATCGGCGGCGAGGTCCGTCGTGGTTTCCGCCAGATCGGCGAGGTGAAATCCCGAGGGCTGGAACTGGAGGCGACCGCCCAACTGGCCGAGGGCTGGTCCGTTCGCGGCGGCTATGCCTACAACAAGACTGAACAGGTGGCCCCGAACGGCGATCCGCTGAACGGCAACGAACTGGCCGACGCGCCCAACCACCTGGCCAGCCTGTGGGTCGATCACGACTTTGAAAACGGCATCAGCGCGGGCGCGGGCCTGCGGTATATCGGCGACCGGTATCGCAACAACGCCAATGCCAGCAAACTGGAAAGCGTGACGCTGGTGGATCTGGCCCTGCGCTATGACTGGGAAAACATCCGCACCTCGGTGAATGTCCA
This sequence comes from Falsirhodobacter halotolerans, assembly GCF_022899245.1. Classification (NCBI taxonomy): domain Bacteria; kingdom Pseudomonadati; phylum Pseudomonadota; class Alphaproteobacteria; order Rhodobacterales; family Paracoccaceae; genus Falsirhodobacter; species Falsirhodobacter halotolerans. The sequence continues at coordinate 71,912 of NZ_JALJAZ010000003.1, read as the reverse complement.
GAACGTCACGGACGAAGTGTATGTCAGCGCCTGCGGCTTCTCCTACTGCTCCTATGGCGAGGGGCGGACCGTGTCGGCCAAAGTCGCCTACACTTGGTGATCACGCGCCGCGCCGTTCTGACCGCCGCCGGCGTGATGCTGGCGGCGTCCACCTCCGGGGCGCTTGCGGGCGGGCGCCCCCGGCTGGCGGCGATCGACTGGGCGATGATGGAAACCGCCATCGCCTTGGGCCACATGCCGGTGGCGGGGGCCGAACTCATCCGTTACCGCGCCGATGTGGGGCAGCCCGCCATTCCCCCCGATGTGGTGGACCTTGGCCTGCGCGGCGCGCCGAATTTCGAACTTTTGCAGCTTGTCCGCCCCGACATGATCCTGTCCTCCCCCTATTACACGCAGTTCGAAACGCGGCTGCGGGCGATTGCGCCCGTGTTGTCGCTGACATTCTTTGCCCAGGGCGAACCGCCTTTGCCGCGCGCGCTGGCCGCGTTGTCCGATCTGGCGCGCGACATCGGCGATGTTGCCGCCGGGGCGCGCGCCCTGTCCCGGACCGAGGCGCGGTTCGATGCCCTGAGCGTTGAACTGGCCCGTTTCAACGATCGGCCGCTGGCCCTGATCGACATCGGCGACGCGCGGCACATGCGGGCCTTCGGACCCGACAGCCTGTTCGGCAGCACCTTGGCGCGGCTTCACCTGACCAACGCGCGCAGCCAGCCGACGGCGTTCAGCTTCATGGCCCCCGTTCCGATTGAAACACTGGCCAAGATGCCCGAGGCGCGGATCATCGTCATCGGCCCCCCGCCCCCCGCCGCGCGTCGCGCCCTGCGGGGCAGCGTGCTGTGGCACGCCCTGCCGCCCGTGGCCGAGGGGCGCGTGCACGTTCTCCCCCCGCTCAACCCGTTCGGGGCCGTGCCCTCCGCCCTGCGGTTCGCCGAGGCGCTGGTGCAGGCCCTGAAGCGCGGACCCGAGGAGATCGCATGATCCGCAGCGCGGCCATCGGCGGCGCCATGACGCTGGCGGCAGGCCTGTGGCTTCTGGCCGCCATCCCGCTTGCGGGGGGGCACTGGCCGCCCTTCCCCTTCGATCCGGCAACGATGACGCTGGATCAGATCCGGCTGGCCTTCGGGCTGATGCCGCGTGGGGTGATGGCGCTGATCGCGGGGGCGATGCTGGGCCTGTCGGGCGCGGTTCTTCAGGTCGTGCTGCGCAATCCGGTTGCCGATCCCACCACGCTGGGGATTCAGTCCGGCGCGCAGGTGGCATTGGTTTTCGGCACCATTGCGGCCCCCGGCCTGATGGATTACGGACGCTGGCCGCTGGCCTATGGCGGGGCGGCGCTGGCGGCGGCGCTGGTGATGGGCATCGGGGCACGACGCGCCTTCGCCCCCGTGACGATGGTGATCGCGGGGATGCTGGTGGGGATGACCTGCAGCGCCATCGCCACCGCCGTCACCCTGTCGCAGGGGGAATACCTGCTGTCGCTGGTCATCTGGAACGGCGGATCGCTGGTGCAGCAGGACTGGTCCGGGGTGCGCACGCTGCTTGCGATCCTGATCGTGGGGGCGGCGGTGGCGGCGGCCTTGGCCCGCCCGCTGCGCGTCCTGTCGCTGGGGGTGCAGGGGGCGCAGGGATTGGGGCTGAACGTCCGTCTGATCCGCTTCCTTGCGGTGATGGTGGCGGTGGTCATGGCGGCCTCCGTTTCGGCCGAAGTGGGGCTGATCGCGTTCGTGGGTCTGGCCGGACCGGCGGTGGCCCGCACCCTGGGGATACGCGGCATCGGCCATCTGATGATCTGGTCGGCGCTGAGCGGGGCGGTTCTTCTGTCGCTCAGCGATGGGGTGGTGCTGATGCTGGCCGGGCGTGGGGCCGAGAGTTTTCCGACCGGCGCGCTGACCGGGCTGATCGGCGGCCCCCTTCTGATCGCGCTGCTGCCACGCCTGCGGGGATCGACGCCGCCGGGCACCGAACAGGCCGAGGGTGTGATCCATCGCGCCCGCCGCCCCCTGCGGCGGATGCTGGGCATGGCGGCGGGGATCATGCTCGCGGGGATGGTGTTCCTGTGGGTCGGCCGTCTGCCGGGCGGTTGGGCGGTTCTGGACCGCGACAGCATGGCCGCCTTCCTGCCGTTGCGCCTGCCGCGCCTTGTGGCGGCCACGGCGGCGGGGGCGGCGCTTGGCCTTGCGGGCGCGATACTGCAGCGGTTGACCGCGAACCCCCTCGCCTCGCCCGAGGTTCTGGGCGTGTCGGGCGGGGCCGCGCTTGGCTATGCCGCGACGGTCCTAGCGCTGACCACCCCCGGCATCGTCGCGTTGTCCGTTGGGGCGATGATGGGGGCGGCGGGCGCTTTGGGGGTGGTCGCCCTGTTCACGCGCCGCCGGCAGATGCCGCCCGAACGCATCCTGCTGGCCGGGATCGCCGTATCGGCGCTGGCCTCGGCGGTGCTGGCGACGATCATGTCCGTCGGGGATACGCGGGCCTTCGTCATTCTGGCCTGGCTGTCGGGATCGGCGGCCTCGGTGACGCCGCTTGGCGCGGCGGCGCTGACGGGCGTCGTCGCCGTGGTGGCGGGGGCGGCGGTCGCGGCGCGGCGCTGGCTGGCCATCCTGCCCCTGGGCGCGGGCATCGCCGATGGGGTGGGTGTGGGCACCGTGCAGGCGCGGCTGGCCCTGATCCTGACGGCGGGGGTCGCCATCGGGGGGGCCACGATCCTTGTCGGCCCGCTCAGCTTTGTCGGCCTGATGGCGCCGCACATGGCACGCCGCCTGGGCCTGATGTCGCCCGGCGCGCATCTGGCCGGGGCCGCGCTGATCGGGGCGGGTCTGATGCTGGCGGCCGATTTCGGTGCCCGCATGGCCGGATTCCCCTATGAATTGCCGCTTGGCCTGTTCGCGTCGCTGATCGGCGCGCCCTGGCTGATCGGCCTGATGATGAGACGGGTGCGATGACGCTGTTTTCCCTGACCGATCTGACCGTGGATGTGCCCGGCCGGCGCCTCCTGCACGGGCTCACGCTGGAGGTGCCGAAGGGCAAGCTGGTCGCGCTGATCGGGCATAATGGGTCGGGAAAATCGACCCTGCTGAAGACGCTGGCGCGGCAGATGCCCACCTCGGGCGGGGCGGTGCGGCTGGATGGGCGCGATCTGGGGGCGTGGTCCGCCCGGGCGATCGCCCGCCGTCTGGCCTTTCTGCCGCAGGCGACCCCGCCCGCCGACGGGATGACCGTGGCGGAACTGGTAGCACTTGGGCGCTACCCTTGGCACGGCGCGCTTGGCCGGTTCACCCCCGACGATCACGCGGCGGTGGCGCGCGCCCTGTCCGAATGCGGGGTGGCGGGGCTGGCCGATCGCCTTGTGGACACCCTGTCGGGGGGCGAACGGCAGCGGGCATGGCTGGCGATGATGGTCGCGCAAGGGGCCGAGGCGCTGCTGCTGGACGAGCCGATTTCGGCGCTGGATGTCAGCCATGCGGTGGAGGTGATGACATTGGTCCGCGCCATGTGCCACGATCAGGGGCGCAGCGCCGTGGTCGTGTTGCATGAGGTGAACATGGCCGCCCGCTATTGCGACCATGTCATCGCCCTGCGCGACGGGGCCGTGGTGATGCAGGGCACGCCCGCCGACCTGATGCGCCCGGACACCCTGCGCCATGTCTATGGCCTGCCGATGACGGTTCTGACGCGACCGAACGGACCGCCGGTTGCCGTGCCCGCGTGATGCGGCCCTATTGCCCCGCGGCCTGCGCCCCGAAGACATAGTTGTCATAACTGTATTCGGCCACGCGGAACCATTCGAACCCCTGGTCGCGGAAGGTCTTCCAACCGGGATAGATCGCCGCCCATTCGGGGAAACGTTCGCCATATTCGGCATAAAGCTCGAACGTCGCCTTGTAGGCGGCCTGCATCACGTCAGCGGGCAAGGGGCGAAGCTGCGCCCCCTTGCCGACCAGCGACCGGATCGCATCCTTGTTCTTCACGTCATACAGGGCTTGCATGTTGATGTTCGCGGCCTTGCAGGCGGTGTCGAGCGCGGCCTTGTATTCCTCGGGCAAGGCCTCATGCGCCTGACGGTTGATATAGAAGTGGATGGTCAGCCCGCCTTCCCAGAACGCCGGGTAATAGTAATAGGGCGCAATCTGATAGAACCCCAACCGTTCATCGTCATAAGGGCCGACCCATTCCGCCGCGTCGATCGTGCCGCGTTCCAGCGCGGGATAGATGTCGCCCCCCGGAAGCTGCTGCGGCACGACGCCCAGACGGGACATCACCTCGCCCGCCACGCCGGCAATCCGCATCTTCACCCCGCGCAGGTCGGCCAGGCTGTTGATCTCCTTGCGATACCATCCGCCCATCTGCGCGCCCGTCCCACCACCGGGCTTGCCGATGATGTCATAGGCCGACAGGAACTCGTCATACGCCTCGTTCCCGCCGCCGTGATACAGCCACGCGTTCTGCAAGCGGGAATTCAGGCCGAAGGGCAGCGCGGAGCCGATGGCGAAGGTGGGGTTCTTGCCGGTGAAGTAATAGCCGCAGGTATGCGCGATCTCCACCGTGTTGGCCTGCACGGCGTCGATGGCCTGCGGGCCGGGCACCAGTTCGCCCGCCTGGAACACTTGGATGTCGAACCGGCCCCCCGTCATGGCGCGCAGCGCGTCCGCCATGACCACCGCCCCGCCATAGATGGTGTCGAGGTTGTTGGGAAAGCCCGAGGTCAGACGCCAGCGCACCTGCGGGGCACCCGATTGCGCGACGGCGGGGCTGGCAAGGCCTGCGGCGGCCACGCCCGCGACGGCGCTGCGCGACAGGAATTTACGGCGGTCGATGGTCATCGGTTTCCTCCCAGAAACATCATGGTTGCGGTGCGCCGAAGGACGGCGGGGGTGGTGGTGCGAAGGTGGGGGCCGGTGTGGCCGCCCCGCCGAAGCTGGGCGCGGGGGTGGCGCCGAAGGGCGCCTCCATCCCCGGCATCGGCACGTTCAACTGAATGGTGGCCGGATCGAACTCCACCGCGCCGGATTTGTAATGCATGACCAGATCGGGAAAAACGATGACGGTGGTGACCATGACCAGCTGGATCACCAGAAACGGCACCGCCCCCATATAGATCTGGCCCGAGGTCACGGGCTGGATCGTCGCCCCCGTGATCCGGTCGCGGTAAGCGCGCGTCGGCGCGACCGAGCGCAGGAAATAGAGCGAGAAGCCGAAGGGCGGATGCATGAACGAGGTCTGCATGTTCATCGCCAGCATCACCCCGAACCAGATCAGGTCGATCCCCAGCACATGGGCCACCGGCGCCAGAAGCGGCACGATGATGAAGGCCAGTTCGAAATAATCCAGAAAGAACGCAAGAAAGAAGACCAGCAGGTTCGCCACGATCAGAAATCCCACCACCCCGCCGGGGATCGAGGTCATCAGATGTTCGACCCACACATGCCCGTCCACGCCGTAGAAAGTCAGCGAGAAGACCCGCGCCCCCAGGAGGATGAACAGCACGAAGGCCGACAGCCGCGCGGTGGAATAAAGCGACTGGCGCAACAGGTCCATGTTCAGCTTGCGATTCATCGCCGCCAGCACCAGCGCCCCGACGGCCCCCATGGCGCCCCCCTCGGTCGGGGTGGCGATGCCATAGAAGATCGTGCCCAGAACCAGAAAGATCAGGACCAGCGGCGGCACCAGCGCGGTCAGCACGCGCCCCGCCAGCCGCCAGCCGTGCAGCGTCCGCGCCTCGGGCGGCAGGGCCGGAACCTTGGCGGGGCTGACGAAGGACACCACGGCGATATAGGCGGCATAGGCCGCCACGAGCATAAGCGCGGGCACCAGCGCGCCCTTGTACATATCCCCCACCGACCGGCCCAGCTGGTCGGCCAGAATGATCAGCACCAGACTGGGCGGGATGATCTGCGCCAGCGTGCCGGACGCCGCAATCGCGCCCGCCGCCACCCGGCGGTCATAGCCATAGCGCAGCATGATCGGCAACGAGATCAACCCCATGGATATGACCGACGCCGCGACAACCCCCGTTGTCGCCGCCAGAATCGCCCCCACGAACACCACGGCATAGGCAAGACCGCCCCGCACCGTGCCGAACAACTGGCCGATCGTGTCCAGAAGCGCCTCGGCCATGCCGGATCGTTCCAGGATCAGGCCCATGAAGGTGAAGAAGGGGATGGCCAGCAATGTCTCGTTCGACATCTGCCCGAAGATCCGGTCGGGGATCGCCTGGAACAGGTTGATTGGCAACAGCCCCATCTCAATCCCGATGAAGCCGAAGACAAAGCCGACAAAGGCCAACGCGAAGGCCACGGGATATCCGATCAACAGCACCACGATCAGCGATGCGAACATGATCGGGGCGAGGTTTTCCGCAAAGAATTCGTACATCCCGCCCCCTTACAATCTGGCCGCTTCGGCATCCGCCTCAAGCACCGGATCGGGGATGTCCCCTTTCAGGATGGCGATGCGCTTGATCAATTCCGAAACCCCCTGAAGCGCCAACAGCGCAAATCCGATGGGAATCAGGATCCAGACCGGCCACTGGATCAGGCCGCCGGTGTTGTTCGACACCTCGCCCGAGGCGATTTTAGCGGCAACGATCGGCAGGGACAGCCAGATGGTGATCACGCAGAAGGGGAATAGGAAGAAGATCGTGCCCAGAACCTCGATCCACAATTGCGCGCGCCGCGACAGCGCGGAATAGACGAGATCGACCTTCACATGCTGGTTGTTCAAAAGGGTATAAGCCGCCGCCAGAAGAAAGACCGCGGAAAACAGATACCATTGCGATTCCAGCCATGCGTTGGAACTGATGGAAAACAGCTTTCGCATCACCGCGTTGACCGCGCTGATCAGCACCGCGACAAGAATAAGCCACGAGGCCGCTTTGCCGATGAACGTGTTGAGCGCGTCAATCGCACGTGACAGCATGAGCATTGCGCCCATGGCCTTCCCCCCCATCTTCGCGTGCTGTCCGCCACTCCCCCGGCGGCAGCACCCTGTTTTATCACATCAGATTAGAAACGGGGTGCGCATCCGGCAAGCGTTCAATTCCCGGCCACTTCATTATTTTATCACCCTGTCCTTTTCGGCCGCGCCCGCGCGGCACGGACGGCTTTCGCAACCTCCAGCCCGATGGGAACAAGAATGGCCAGGGCGGCGATGGCCAGGATCGTTCCGGCGATCGGGCGGGTGTAGAAAACGGAAAGATCCCCTTGGCTGATGGTCATGGCGCGGCGGAATTGCTGTTCCGCGAACGGCCCCAGGATCATGCCGATGATTACCGGGCTGGTCGGGAAATCATAGCGTCGCATGAAGAACCCCATCAGCCCGATGCCGTAAAGCAATCCCAGATCGAAGACCGACCGGCTGATGCCATAGGTGCCGATGGTCGCGAACACCAGAATGCCCGCATAAAGATAGGGGGCGGGGATTTTAAGGATCTGCACCCAAAGGCCCACCAGCGGCAGGTTCAGAATCAGCAGCATCACGTTGCCGATATAAAGGCTGGCGATCAGACCCCAGACCAGATCGGGCTGGGACGACAGAAGTTGCGGACCGGGATTGATGCCATAGCTTTGGAATGCCGACAGCATGATCGCCGCCGTGGCCGAGGTGGGCAGGCCCAGCGTCAGCAGCGGCACGAACACTCCCGCGGCCGAGGCGTTGTTCGCCGCCTCCGGCCCGGCCACGCCCTCGATCGCGCCCTTGCCGAACTCCTCGGGTTTTTTCGACAGGCGCTTTTCGATGAAATAGGACAGGAAGGTCGGAATCTCCGCCCCGCCCGCCGGCATCGCCCCGATGGGAAACCCGATGGCGGCCCCACGCAGCCACGCCTTCCACGACCGTGCCCAGTCCGACGCGGTCATCCACAGCGACCCCTTGATGGGCACGATCTCATCCTGCCCCCGCCGATAGCGGGCGGCCAGATGCAGCGTCTCGCCCACCGCGAACAGGCCCACGCAGACGATGACCACGTCGATTCCATCCAGAAGCGACATCTGCCCGAAGGTGAACCGCGCCTGCCCCGTCTGAAGGTCCACCCCCACCAGGCCGATCAGCAGACCGACCGCCAGCGCCGACAGTCCCCGCAGCACGGAAGTGCCAAGGACGGCGGACACCGTGACGAAGGCCAGAACCATCAGCGCGAAATAATCCGCCGGCGCGAAGGACAGCGCCAGCCGCACGATGACCGGCGCCAGAAGCGTGATGCCCACGACGCCGATGGTGCCTGCGACGAACGACCCGATGGCCGCCGTCGCCAGCGCGGGGCCGCCACGTCCCGCCTTAGCCATCTTGTGCCCCTCCAGCGCGGTGACGATGGTTGCGCTTTCCCCGGGGGTGTTGATCAGGATCGAGGTTGTCGATCCGCCGAACATCGCCCCGAAATAGATGCTGGCGAACAGGATGAACGCCGCTGCCGGTTCCACTTGAAAGGTGATGGGCAGCAGAAGGGCGATGGTCAACGCCGGTCCCAATCCCGGCAGCACACCGATCGCGGTGCCCAGCGTGACCCCGACGACCGACCACAGAAGGTTCATCGCCGTCAGCGCGACCGAAAACCCGTGGGCAAGTGACACGAAACCGTCCATCAGATCAGATCCTCGATCAATCCGCCGCCCATGCGCAGACCCAGCAGGCGGGCGAATCCGTAATAGGCCAGAAGCGCCAGCGCGAACCCGATCAGGGCCGCCAGCCACCACCGCCGCGCACCGAACCCCTTGGCGATGCAAACATACATGAGCGTGGAGGACAGGATGAACCCGATCGCCTTGATCAGCAGCAGGTTCAGCACCAGCCCCCCGCCCACCCACAAAAGCGGGCCGAGATCGGGGCGCGGCTCGTCCGGGTCGGTCGCCTCGCACTGCCACCGGCCGTTGATGGCGGTGATCAGCAGCAACAGGCCGAACACGGCCAAGGCCCCCCCGACGATGCGCGGAAACACGTTCGGGCCAATGCGGGCATAGGCGGGCGAGACGTTGATCAGCGTGGTCGCCCAGACCACGCCGATCCCCGTGACAAGCACCACCAGCGCGACGACGACGGGGCCAAGCCGGGCGCGAAGCACCGTCTTACCCCTGTGCCAGACCGAGGCCGACCAGAACGTTGCGGATGCGCGCCGTATCCGCCGTCAGATACTCGGAAAATTCATCCCCCGTCAGGAACAGGCGATCCCAGGATCGGGCGGCCAAGGCTTCCTGCCAAGGGGTGGAGGCGTCCATCTTCGTGACAAGGTCGATCAGCGCCGCGCGGTCGTCATCGCTGATGTCAGGCGGGCCGAAGACGCCGCGCCAGTTCAGCAGTTCGACATCCAGCCCCTGTTCGCGGATGGTGGGCGCGTCGATGCCCGGCACCCGCTCCGGTGCGGAAAGGGCGATCACGCGCAAGGCGCCCGCCGCCACCTGTTCGGAAAACTCGCCCCACCCGGACACGCCGCAGGTGACCTGATTGCCCAGAAGAGCCGCCAGCGCCTCGCCTCCGCCCGCGAACGCGACATAGCTGATCGCCACGGGATCCACCCCCGCGGCCTGCGCGATCAGGCCTGCCAGCATGTGATCGCTGCCGCCCGCGCTGCCCCCGGCCCAGGAGACCGACCCGGCATCGGCCTTCATCATCGCCACCAGATCATCGAGCGACTGCACCTCGGACGCGGCGGGGACGACCACCGCCAGATATTCCCCGGTCAGACGCGCGATGGGCGTCACCATGTCCAGCGTCACCGGCGCGTTGTTCGAAATGATGGCCCCCACCATCACCATGCCGCCCACCATCAGCGCGTTGCCTTCGCCCGCATACTGATTGATGAACTGCGGCAGGCCGATCGTGCCGCCCGCGCCGCCCACATTGGTGATGCGCGACGATCCGATCAGCCCATCCTGGCGCAGAACCTGATCCATCACCCGCGCGGTCTGATCCCAGCCGCCGCCCGGTGCCGCCGGAACGAACAGCTCCAGCGAGTCCATCTCCTGCCCCCAAGCCAGATGGGGAATCCCCGCCATCAGGCCGACGGCCCCCGTCGTCATCAAGAAACCCCTGCGGTCCATGATCCTCTCCTCCCCATGTTCCAGAAGGTCCGGCGGGGTCACTCCCATCCCGCAGGACGCCGTGGCGCGGGGATCGCATGGGCCGGACCCGTCCCGCGGGCCGATCTGGTCGGATGCCGTGGAAAGACCCGGACCGCGATGTCGCCCGTCCGATTCACATCTGTGCATGAATGGGCTATGGCACGCCACGATTATTCGCCGGGGGTGATGAAATAAAAGCAGCCCCGCGATCACGAACGAATCCTTCGCACAACGCCCGATTATTGGAACAACGTGCCGCGACACGGTCAGAGGGTGGGACAGGGGTCCGATCTTGCCGGCCCGCGAAATCATCGCTTGCTTATCATGTAGATTGCGCAAAATACTTTCGAGAGTATCGCGGAATGGCATGATGACGCCCCACCCCTTGGATCATCTGGAACAGCGCCTGGCGCAGGATCTTGCTTGGCTGAACCTGCCGCCCAAGGCATGGGTGCCGGAGCGGGCGGGCGTTCTGGACGTGGCGGTGATCGGCGGCGGCGTTCTGGGCCTGACGGCGCTGGCCGCCCTGCGGCGCGTGGGCATCACCAACATTCGCGGGTTCGACCGTGCCCCGGCAGGGCGGGAAGGTCCGTGGATCACCTATGCCCGCATGGAAACCCTGCGCACCCGGAAAGAGGCCGCGGGGCCGGCGCTCGGCATCCCCTCCCTCACCTTTCGCGCATGGTATGAGGCGCAGTTCGGCGCGGCGGCGTGGGACGCGCTTGGCCTGATCCCCCGCGCGCAGTGGATGGAGTATCTGGTCTGGTATCGCCGCGTTCTGGACCTGCCGCTGACGAACGACGCCGCCGTGACGGAGGTGCGACCCGACGGCGACGTGGTGCATCTGACGGCGGGGGGCGAACGACTGACCGCCCGCCGGGTGGTCATCGCCACCGGCCTGGACGGCCTGGGCGCACCCAGCCTGCCCGCGGTGGCGGGCCGCGTGCCGTCCCGCTTCGTGGCCCATGGCGCCGACATGATCGACATGGCCGCCCTTCAGGGCCGACGGGTCGCGGTGATCGGCGCGGGCGCATCGGCGATGGACAACGCGGCGGCGGCGCTGGAGGCGGGGGCCGCCTCGGTCGACATTTTCGTGCGTCGGCCCGACATTCCGCGCGTGGACAAGTTCACGGGGATCGGCAGCCAGGGGATGACCCAAGGCTATGTCGCCCTGCCGGACGCGCTCAAATGGGCCTTCATGGTCGCAGGCGAGCGCGCGCAGATCCCCCCGCCGCGCCACAGCGTCCTGCGCGTCGTCCGGCACAAGGGCGCGCGGTTCCACCTGTCCAGCCCAATCGAGGATATGGCCGAGGTGGGCGACGGCATCGTCATCACCACGCCCAAGGGCCGCTATCCCGTGGATTTCGCGATCTTCGCCACGGGCTTCACGGTGGATTTCGCCAAGCGCCCCGAATTTGCCGCTTTGGACGGGCAGGTGCGTCTGTGGCGCGACGCCTATGCGCCCCCGGCCGGGATGGATCATGACGGTTTGGGTTCCATGCCCTATCTGGGGCCGGCCTTCGAATTCCTGCCCAAGGTGGCGGGCGCGAATGTCGGGCATGTGCACTGCTTCGCCTATCCCGCCGTGCCCAGCCATGGAAAGATCACAAGCGGCGTGCCCTCCATCGGCGAGGGGGCCATGCGTCTGGCCCAGGGCATCGCGCGGTCGATCTTCGTCGAGGAGGGCGACCTGCATCTGCAACGCTTTCACGATTTCACCACGCCCGAACTTCTGGGCGACGAATTCACCGATGCCGACCTGAAGGAACCGTCGCATGTCTGAACCCGTCCTGCAGGCCTTTTACGGCATCTCCTCCCCTTGGGCCTATTTCGGGGCGCAGCGGATGGGGCAGATCGCGCGCGACGTGGGGGCGAGGCTGATCCTGCGCCCCATCCGCATCATCGAGGCGAATGGCGGCATCCCCCTGCGCACCCGCCCCGATTACCGCCAGAAATATCACGAGGTGGAGCTGGACCGCTGGCGGACGCATCTGGGCATCCCGCTGAACCTGAAACCGAAATACTATCCCTGCCGCACCATCGAGACGGCGGCGCAGGCGGTGATCGCCGTGCAGAAGGCCGGGATCGACGCCACCGGATTTTCCTTCGCCATCCAGCGCGCGCTGTGGGCCGAGGATCGCGACATCGCCGATCTGGACACGTTGCGGGACCTGGCCCGTGCCACCCTTGGCGACGACAGCCTTGTGCGCGATCCGCAGACGCCCGACATCGTGGCCGACTGGCACGAGAATCTGGCCGAAGCCGAACGGCGGGGCATCTTCGGCACCCCCACCTATGTCGTGAATGACGACTTGTTCTGGGGTCAGGACCGCCTCGATTTCGTGGCCCGCGCCCTGACCAAGATGAAGGAGCCCGCATGATGGACACCCCCGTTCCCGCCGATGCCCAAGCCCTGCACGACCGCGCCATCGTGGTCGATGGCCTGCAGACCTGCCTGTGGGGCCGCCCGATCTTCGAGGAGATGGTGGCCGGCGGCCTGACCGCCGTGAACGTCTCCACCGTGTTGTGGGAGAATTTCCGCGAGGGGATCGACTACGTCTCCATGTGGAAACGCTTCCTGCGCGAGAATGACGACATCCTGCGCCCCGTGCGCACCACGGCCGACATCCGCGCGGCCAAGGCCGAAGGCCGCGTGGGCATCATCCTTGGCTGGCAGAACACCTCGCCGCTGGAGGACAAGCTGGATCATGTCGAGATCTTCAAGGATCTGGGCGTCAACATCATGCAGCTGACCTACAACACCCAGAATTATTCCGGCGCGGGCTATCTGGAGGAGAACGACAGCGGCCTGACGGGTTTTGGCCGCGAGGTGGTGTCGGAGATGAACCGCCTTGGCGTGCTGTGCGATCTGAGCCATGTGGGCGACAAGACCTCGGCCGACACCATCGCCTATTCCAAGGCGCCGGTCTGCATCAGCCACATCCTGCCCCGCGCCCTGCACGATGTGAAGCGCAACAAGAACGACGATCTGTTTCTGGCCTGCGCCGAAAAGGGCGGGTTGATCGGCATCAGCTTCTTCGCGCCCGGCTTGAAGGCCGGCAACGACGCGACGGTGGAGGATGTTCTGGACGCGATGGAGCATGTGATCGACCTTGTCGGCGTCGATCATGTGGGCATCGGCACCGATTTCAGCCTCGACCGTCCGCGCCCGTCCGACTGGCTGCTTTGGGCCAACAAGGACAAGGGCACGGCCCGCAAGCTGACCGAATTCGGCAGCGTGAAGATCAACAAGCCCTTGGGCGTGCGGCGGATGACCGACATGCCCCACATGACCGCCAGGATGCTGGCACGCGGCTGGGGCAACGACAACGTGACGGACATTCTGGGCGGGAACTGGATGCGTCTGTTCGACGCCGCCTGGACCCCCACCACCTGAGACAGGAGAGACGGACATGAAGGCCCTATCACTCACCCTCGCAGCCCTCCTTGCCACCGGCACGGCGCAGGCGCAGGAGATCAATGTCATCGGTTTTTCCGGCGTGTTCGCCGACAATTACCAGAAGTTCATCATCGACCCGTTCGAACAGGCCAATCCCGGCATCACGGTGAACTACCAGCCCTCCAAGAACTCGGCCGAGACGCTGGCCCTTCTGACGCGGCAGGCCCGCAACCCTACCATCGACGTGGCGCTGATCGACGTGGCCGTCGCCATCAAGGCCAACGAATCCGACCTGTTCGCACGCTTGGACGAAGCGGCGGTGCCGAACCTGGCCGATCAGCCCGACTGGGCCCGGATCGACGATGATCGCACCATCGCCTTCTCGCAGGACAACCTGACCATCCTTTACAACACGGAAACGGTGTCCGAACCCCCGACCTCGTGGAACGATCTGGTGGACCCGGAATACAAGGGGCGTATCGCGGCCAAGCTGGGCGACACGCGCGGCGTCATCCTGCTGCCCATCCTGACCCATATCGCGGGCGGCGATTACAAGGACAGCATCGATCCGGGGATCGAGGCGATGAAGGCCTTCGCCCCGAACGTCCTGACATGGGAGCCCGCCCCCGACTGCTATGCCGTCGTCCAGTCGGGCGAGGTGGACCTGTCGATCTGCTGGAACGGCCGGTCGCAATACCTGCACGACACGCAAGGCGGGATCATCGGCGTGTCGGCCCCCGTCGAAGGGTCGATCGGTCAGACGAACACGATCAACCTGATCGAAGGGTCGGCCAATGCCGAAGCCGCGCAGACCTTCATCAACTATGCCCTGAGCGCCGAGGCGCAGACCGCCTTCGCCGAGCAGAGCTTCTATGGCCCCGTCAACACCAAGGTCGAACTGCCCCCCGAGGTGGCCGAACGCATCTATGGCAGCCCCGAGGCGCAAGCGGCGCAGATGACGCTGGATTGGCCGTGGGTCGCGGATGTCTATGCCCAATGGATCCAGCGCATCAACCGCGAAGTCATCGCCTTCAACTGAAAGGGTCTTTCGTGACCGATTCCCATGTCATCGTCGAACATCTGGTCAAGACCTATCCCGGCGCGGCCACGCCTTCGGTCGATGATGTCGGCTTCTCGCTTCCACGGGGGGAAATGCTTGCCCTGCTGGGTCCGTCCGGCTGCGGCAAGACCACCATCCTGCGGATGATCGCGGGGCTGGTGGAGCCGACCTCCGGCTCCATCCGCCTGAACGGGCGGGAGATTTTGCAGATCCCCGTCCACAAGCGCAACATGGGCATGGTGTTTCAGGCCTACGCCCTGTTTCCCCATCTGACGGTGGCCGAAAACATCGCCTTCGGGTTGGAGATGCGGGGTATCCCCAAATCCGACCGTGCGGCGAAGGTGGCCCGCGCGCTGGATCTGGTGAAGCTGACGGGCCTTGGGGATCGGCGCATCACGCAGTTGTCGGGCGGCCAGCAGCAACGCTGCGCCATCGCGCGATCGCTGGTGATTGAACCGGAATTGCTGCTGCTGGACGAGCCGCTGTCGAACCTTGACGCCAAGCTGCGCGACGAGATGCGGGACGAAATCCGCGAGATCCAAAGCCGTACCGGCGTCACCGCGATCTTCGTCACCCACGATCAGGACGAGGCGCTGTCGATGGCCGACCGGCTGGCCGTCATGTCGGCGGGCAAGCTGGAGCAGATCGGCACCCCGCGGCAGATCTTCGACCAACCGCAGACCGATTTCGTGGCCTCTTTCATCGGGGCGGGCAACTTCCTGACGGGCCGTATGGTCGAACGCGGCCTGGCCGAGATCGAGGGCGTGGGCCCTGTCCGCTTTGCTGGCGACATGGCACCGGGCGCGCCCGTCCGGCTGCTGATCCGCCCGCATCGTCTGGCCCTGGGCGGCACGGGTGCCAACCGGTTCACCGGCGTGGTGGAGGATGTGATCTATCGCGGGCAGATCATGACGATCACGGTGCGGGCGGGAACGGTGGCGCTTCAGGCCGACATCCCCACCCATGCCGGATCCCTGCCCGAACGCGGGCAGGAGATCACCCTGACCGTCGCCCCCGAGGACGTGACCCTGATCGGACCCCCGGCATGAGCGGCGGGGCCACCCACACCGCGCCCGCCACGAGCCGAAACCGCTGGCTGGTGCTGGCCCTTCTGCTGCCGGGCCTTCTGGCGCTTCTGGCCACCTTCATCCTGCCGATGGCGTGGCTTTTGCGCGCATCGTTTTCCGGCTCGACGATGGCGGCCTTCGGCGGGGGCTGGACGGTGGAACATTACGTCGCCGCCCTGACCGATCCGTTCTACTGGAAGGTCGCGCTCAACACCCTTACGCTGGGGCTGACGGTCAGCTTCTTCGCCGTGGTGCTCGGCTATCCCATTGCGCTGTTTTTGTCGCGCACCGAAAGCCGGTGGCGCGGGGTTTTGACCGCGCTGGCGGTGGCTCCGCTTCTGACCTCGGCGGTGGTGCGGACCTATGGCTGGATGGTCATTCTGGGCGATCGCGGGGTCATCAACGGTACGCTGCAATCGTTGTCGCTGATCGACACGCCGTTCCGTCTGTCGAACAACAGCTTCGGCGCGACGGTGGCGCTGGTGGAGATTCTCATGCCCTATGCCATCCTTGCCATGCTGGCGGGGTTCGGGCGGCTGTCCACCCAGTTGGAGGAGGCGGCCGCCATGCTGGGCGCGAACCGCCTGCGGGTGTTCTGGAGGATCATCCTGCCGCTGTCGCTGCCCGGCGTGCTGACCGGGGCGCTTCTGGTTTTCGTGCTGGCCATCTCGTCCTTTGTCACGCCGCGCCTGATGGGCGGGGGGCGTGTGTTCGTGCTGGGGACCGAGGTGTTCAACGAGGCGACCGTCACGCTGAACTGGCCCCTTGCCGCGGCGCTGTCGATGGTGCTGCTGGTGTTGTTCTCGTCGGTCATCGTGATCTATCAACGCGCCCTGCGGCGGCTGGAGGGGTAAGATGAAAGCCGTGCGCAATCTGAGCCTGACGCTCCTCTATCTGTTCCTTCTGGCACCGATCATCGTCGTGTTCATCGTGTCCTTCGACACGCGGCAATATCTGGCCTTTCCGCCCGAAAGCCTGTCTTTCGGCAGCTATGCCAAAGTCTTCGCGAACGAGGCGTTCATCTCCGCCTTCGGGCGCAGCGTGCTGATCGGGCTGATCGTCGGGCTCGTGGCCGTGGCGATCGGGATGCTGTTGTCGCTGGCCCTTGTCCGCTACCGTTTCCGCGGGCGCGACGGGATCGGGTTTCTGGTGCTCGCCCCGTTCCTTGTGCCATCCATCGTGCTGGCGGTGGGGCTGATGCTGGTGCTGGCCCCGATCGGGCTTCTGGACACCTATGCCGGGATCACGCTGGCGCATCTGGGGATCACCATCCCCTATACCGTGCGGACCATCACCATGAGCCTGATGGCCGTGGACCGGCGGGTCGAGGAGGCGGCGATGGTGCACGGCGCCTCCCCCCTGACCGTGTTCCGCCGCATCACGCTGCCGCTGGTCCGTCCGGGCCTGATCGCGGGTGGGGTCATCGCCTTTCTCATTTCCTTCGACGAGGCGACGATCTCGCTCTTCATCGTGTCGATCCGCACCTCCACCCTGCCGACCGAGATCTACCGTTATCTCGAATACTCCACCGATCCGCAGATCGCGGCGCTGTCGGTCGTGCTGATCCTGATCTCCATCGCGGTGGTGGTCTTGGTGGAACGCCTGATCGGGCTGAGGCGGGCGATATGATCGTCCAGACGGCGGCGGGCGCGCTTCGCGGGCGAAACGGCGCGTTTCTGGGCGTGCCCTATGCCGCGCCGGTCACGGATTGCAACCGCTTCGACGCGCCCACCCCCATGCCCCCGTGGGCCGGGGTCCGCGATGCCACGCGCCTTGGGCCGGTCTGTCCGCAGGTTCCGACCTATGGCCCCGTGGGAACGGCGGCGACGTCAGCCCTGACGGCGGGCGAGGATTTCCGCACGGTCAACATCCGCACCCCCGATCCCAACGGGCGCGCGCCGGTGCTGGTCTGGATTCACGGCGGCGGATACGCAGTCGGGTCGGCCAATGAGCCGGTTTTGCAATCGGGCGCCTTCGCGGCGTCGGGCATTGTCGAGGTGACGGTGAACTATCGCCTTGGGGCGATGGGGTTTCTGCATGTGCCGGGGCGGCCGGACAATCGCGGCCTTCTGGACATTGTCGCGGCGCTGGAATGGGTGCGCGACACTATCGCGGCCTTCGGCGGCGATCCGGGGCGGGTGACGCTGGCCGGGCGGTCGGCGGGCGGGTTTGCGGTGGCGGCGCTGATGGCGATGCCCGCCGCGCGCGGGCTGTTCGCCCGGGCCATGCCGCAAAGCGGGGCCGCCACCGCCATTGCCGCGCCCCACGATGCGGGCCGGCTGACGCGCCGCATGTGCGACCGGCTGGGCACGGACGATCCGTGCCATGTGCCCCTGCCCGACCTTCTGACGGCGCAGCGCGATCTGTGCAACGAAAGCTATGAACGGCATGATCCGGGGCGGGACGGGCGGGCGGCGATGCTGGGCGTGCCCTTCGTGCCGGTTCTGGGCCCCTCGCTGCCCGTGCACCCGCTGGAGGCGGCGCGGCAGGGCCGAACCGCCCCCGTGCCGATGATGATCGGCTGCACCAGCGCGGAATACCTGACCCATGCGACCGCCCTGCCGGAGGGGATGACCTTGCGCGACGTCATCCACCGGCTGGACCCCCGCGTGCGCCCCATGGGGTGGACGGGCGCGGAAATCGTGGCGCGTTATGCCGCGGCCCTGCCCGATCATTCGCCCCTTGGCCTTTGGCGTGCCATCGCGGGGGATCTGGTGTTCCAGAACCCGGCGACCGAGTTTGCCCGCGCCCATGCCGCGCATCAGCCGGTGTGGAAATACCTCTATGGCCCCTGCGCACCGGACGAAACCGGCGCCCCCCACGGGGCCGAGGTCGGGGCCGTCTGGTATCGGCGCGGGATGGACCAAAGCGTCCTGCCCAAGCGCCAGCGCGTGGCCGACCCGGAGGCCGCCATCGTCGTGCATGACATCTGGGCGGCCTTCATCAAGGGCGCGCCGAACTGGACCCCCTATACCGCCGCGGCACCTTGGGTCATGCATGTGGACGGCACCACCGCCACGATCCGGCGCGATCCCTTCGATCCGCGTCCCGCGCTCTGGACACGACCCTGATGGACCCGAACTATCTGGAAACCAAGCAGCTTGAGGCGTTCATCGCCGTCATCTCCATCGGGTCGATGACCGGGGCGGCGCGCGCGCTTGGCCGGTCGCAATCGGTCATCACCCGCCTGATACAAGAGTTGGAGGAGGAGGTGGGCTTTCCCCTTCTGCACCGCAACGGTCCGCGCATCACCCCCACGCAGCAGGGGCTGGCCTTCCACGCGCAGGCCGAGATGTTTCTGGCGGGGCTGCGCACCATCGGCGCACGGGCCCGCGCCATCGCCGACGCGCCGCCCTTGCCCCTGCACATCGCGGCCCTGCCCTCGCTGGCCAGCAGCGTGGTGCCGGCGGCCTTGGCGCGCCTGACGGAGGCCCAGCGTCCGGCCCATGTGCATCTCAACAGCGTTTCGGCCGAAAACGTGATCCAGTCCACGGCGGGGCATATTGCGGATCTGGGGCTGTCCACCCTGCCCCTGGATCATCCGGGGGTGGAGGTGCACTGGTCCGCCGAGGTGCCCTGCGTGGCCGTGGTGGCCGCCACGCACCCGTTGGCCCGACGCGACCGGATCGATGTGGCGGATTTCCGGGACGCCACGTTGATCGCGTCGCACAACCCCTATCGCATCCGCCATGCGATCAACGCCGCGCTGGATGCGGGCGGCATCCGACCCCCGCGCAGCATCGACAGCAACGCCTCCAGCGTGTCGGT
The DNA here is from genome assembly GCF_022899245.1 of Falsirhodobacter halotolerans. Classification (NCBI taxonomy): domain Bacteria; kingdom Pseudomonadati; phylum Pseudomonadota; class Alphaproteobacteria; order Rhodobacterales; family Paracoccaceae; genus Falsirhodobacter; species Falsirhodobacter halotolerans. The sequence goes on along the minus strand of NZ_JALJAZ010000003.1, from coordinate 52,568 downwards.
GGCCTTGGCGCGTCAGGGCCTTGGCATCGCGGTGGTGGAAAGCATGACGCTGCGCGGGCTGCCGGTGGACGGCGTGGTGTCGGTGCCGCTGGGGTTTGCGCTGCCCTATCGCTGGGGCGCGATCACGCCGGCGGGGCGGCCGTTGGCGCCGGCCACCGCCCTGCTGATCGACCTGATCCGCACCATCGCCGAAGGCCTGCCCCGGCCCTAACGCTCGGCGCGCTTCAGGGCCATGCGGTCCTGCAGGCGATAGATCTGGATCAGTGTCGGCATGAAATACGGTTTGCCCGCGTAAAGCGGGACGGCCTTCATCGGGCGGAAATCGAAGGCCGAACGGGGAGAGTCCTCGGCCAGCATCCGCAGCGCCGCGCGCCGCCCGATCCACGGGGCCCAGACGACGCCCGACCCGCAGAACCCGGTGGCATAGGTCACGCCGTCATGGTCGAAGATGCGGGGCAGCATGTCGCGATGCATGGCGACATTGCCGAACCAGCTGTGGCTCAGCCCCACATCGGCCAGTTCGGGGAACAGGCGGATCAGGTGGCGGCGCAGCATCTCGGTCGGCCATGCGGCGCTGCCCGATTGCGAGGCGTCCCGCCCCCCCAGCAGGATGCGGGTGCCATCGGGCGAGGGGCGATAGTAGCAGCCCAGAATCATGTCCTCGCCGCACATCATCAGGCGCGGCATCAGGCGGGCCATCAGATCGGGGGCCAGCTTGTCGGTCGCGATGATGCGGCTGCGGACCGGGACGATGCGGCGGCGCAGCCAGGGGTCCGCACCGTCGGTATAGCCGTTGGTGCAGACCAGCACCTGCCGCGCCGCAACAGGGCCTGCCGATGTGGCGACGGTGAACCCGGCCCCGTCCCGCGCCACCCCCATCACGGCCACGCCGGACCGCACGACCGCGCCCGCGGCCTGCGTCACGCGCAAAAGCCCCGCATGGTATTTCGCGGGATGCAGGCCCCCGATATCCATGCGTACGGACCCACCGCGATAAAAGTCGGTGCCGAGATAACGCCGCTGTTCCGCCTCCGGCACGCCGAAGGCGTCGATCTGCAATCTGCGCGACAGGGTTTCGGCATCGCGCGCCATCCTGTCGTATTTCCGGCGGTCGATCGCGCCATAGAAGCGGCCCGTCATCTGCAGGTCGCAGTCGATCCCCTCGGCCCGGATGAACTCATAGGTGAAGGCGCGGGCGTCCTTGCCCTCGGCCTCGATCGCGAGGGCCCGCGCTTCGCCGTGGCGGCGTTTCAGGTCGGAAAAACCGGGGCGGATGTTGCCGCTGGTGATGCCGCCGTTCCGGCTGGAGGCTCCTTCGCCGGGGTTCATCTTGTCGAGGATCACCACCGACCGGCCCGCGCGGGCCAGGGTCAGGCCCGCCGTCAACCCGGCATAGCCCGCCCCCACGATCACCACATCCGCCCGCGCAGGCATCGGCGTGTCGGGCAGCGGGCGCACCGGCGCCTCCTCCCACCAGAACGGGGTGGTCTTTGGGGCGATGCGAAAATCGGGCATGGGCGCATTCCTGTTGGCCGGAACGGTGATACGACATCAGTGGTGCACGGGGCGGCGCGCAACGCAATCCCGATCTTTGCCCCCGCCCCCGCGACGCGTCCGTCAGGGGGCCGGTTGTGCGGTGTCGACCGCCACTTCGACCGACAGGCCGGGAACCAGATGATCGGCCAGCTCCTGACCCTCGGCAAAGCCGATCCGCACCGGCAGACGCTGGGTGATCTTGGTGAAGTTGCCAGTCGCGTTGTCGGTGCGCAGCACGCTGAATTCATTGCCCGTGGCGGGCGAGAAACTTTCGATCCGTCCGCGCAGCACCTGCCCCCCCAAAGCGTCGACGGTGATGTCCACCGCCTGCCCCACCTTCATGCCGTGCAGCTGCGTTTCCTTGAAGTTCGCCACCACCCATGCGGTGCGCGGCACAAGGCCCGCCAGTTGGGTGCCCACGCTGACATATTGCCCCACCCGCGCGCCCACCTCGCCCAGACGGCCATCCTCGGGGGCGGTGATGCGCGTGTTGTCCAGATCGATCTGCGCCAGCGCCAGCGCGGCATCCGCCGCCTCGATCGCGGCCTGCGCCGTGCCCTTGGCGGTTTCCGCCGCCAGCACGTTCTGCCGGGCAATCTCCACCTGCGCCTCGGCACTGCCCACATCGGCGGTGGACTGGTCCAACGCGGCGCGCGAGGTGTCGAGGCTGGATTGCGACGACACACCCCGCGTGGCCAGCGCATCCAGCCGGTCGAAATCGCGCTGCGCCACGTCGCGGTTCACCCGGGCGGCGCGAAGGCCCGCTTCGGCCGCCGACACCTCCGCCTCGGCCGAGGCGCGCTGCTGCGCGGCGGAGGCGAGCGCCGCCTGCTGCTGGGACAGTTGCGCCTGCGCCTGCGCCACCTTCTGGACATAGATCCGGTCGTCCACCCGCGCCAGCAGATCGCCCTCCTTCACCTGCTGGTAATCGGTCACCGGCACTTCGGTGATGTATCCCTGCACCTGCGGCGCGACATAGGTGATCTTGGAGCGGACATAGGCGTTGTCCGTCCGCTGCACCGAGGAGGTGAAGGGAAAGAGCTGCCACGCGTAAAGCACGGCCAGAACCCCGCACAGCCCCATGACCACCGCGACGATCGTGCCGATATGTTTCGTGATGCTTGTCATGATCCTGCTCGCATGTTCTTCAACCCGTCGTCCCTGCGCCGACGGTGCGGCGCTTTTTGAATTCGATCAACGCCCAATGGGCCAGAAGAACGGCCAGCGCCGCCGCCGCGACCAGCGCGATCAACGCGAACACGTCGTTATAGGCGAGGACCGTCGCCTCGCGCTGGACCACCTGCGCCAGTTGCGCCGTTCCATGCGCCCGCGCAAATGTGGCGTCCGCCGTGGCGTGCGACCAGACCGAGGCATAGGCCTGAAGCCTTTGGATCACCAGGGGATCGGTCAGCGCCATGTCCGCCGCAAGATGCGCGGTGTGGAAATTCTGCCGGAACTGGATGATCGTCTGGAAGACGGCCGAACCAAGCGACCCGCCGATCTTCTGCGTCACCAGAAAGATGATGATGAAGTTCAGGATGTATTTCGGCCCCTTCTTCAGCGCGGCCATCATCCCCGCCGCCAGGGCCGCCGGAAGAAAGAGCGCGCTGGCAAAGGCGATCAGCGACTGGCTGAACAGCATCTGGGCCGGGCGGGTCAGGTTGGTCGCGTGCGCGTCCAGCGTCGCGCCCACGATGATCAGCAAAAGGGCCACCGCGTGGATCCCGTGTTCGCGCCCCGGCTTCAGGATCATGGCGCTGACGATCCCGCCCAGAACGGTGGCCCCCGCGATCATCCAGAACATCGTCTGCATCTGCGCGTTCTGCAGCCCCGCCGCCTGAAACAACCCCGGCGCGCCCGACGATTGTTCGGCCAGAACGATGCGGAACACCAAAAGCGCGCCCGCGAATTGCAGGATGGTGGGCGAAAAGATCCAGCGCAGGTCCAGCAGCGGGCTTTCGCGGTTCAGTTCGATCACGGCGGCCACGGCAAGGCAGGCCACGCTGCCCGCGATCGTGAGCCCCAGCCAGTCTTGGGTGAACCACCAATAGGCCTTGCCCACCGTCAGCGCGATGGCGAGGCCCCCAAGGCCGAAGAAAATCAGCGGAAAGCTGATGAAATCCAGCCGTTCGATCACCTTTTCATGCGGGACGGGGGTCAACGGCAGGGCCAGCACCACGCAAAAGCACACCAGCGCCAGCGCCAGTTCCAGAAGGGTCAGCTGGTGCCACCCCCCCAGATCCAGCAAAGTGGGCGACAGCACCCGCGACATCGGCAGCCCCAGGGAAATGCCGATCAGCGCCAGGGACAGGCCGATGGACAGCTTCTTGGCCGGGGTGAACGGTTCGATCGCATAAAGGAAGGCCAAGGTGGCGATGGGGGCGGCGGCCATCCCGCTGATGAAGCGCACGGCGATGCCCGAGGCCAGATCATTCGCCAGAAAGTTCAAAAGCGCGCTGGCGACGAACACCGCCAGCCCGATCTCTCCGAACCGGCGCAGACCGAACTGGGTGCGGATCTTCACCAGCGCCAGGGTCAGCGCCGCCGGGGCGAGATAGGCGGCGACCAGCCACACCACCTCCTGCTGCGTGGCCGCGAACTCGCCCTGCAACTGCGCCACGTTGGAGCTGAACAAGCTCATGCCCAACCCCTGCGACAGGCCCAGAAGAAGCGAGGCCGCGACATAGATGGCCGCCCGCCACAAGGGCATGGTCAGGGTGCCGGTGGGCTGGGGCGGGGCGGCGGTGTCGGTCATGGAATGGATATATGCGTCGTTTCGCCCCGGGACATGCGCCTTGACGCAGGAAATGTCAAAAACCCACGCCGCGCCGGTCTGCGGTCGGACCGGCCGTCCGAACGGCGATCAGGCCGCCCCCCACAGGGCCGAGACCGGAACCGCGAACAGGTTTTCGGCGAAGGGCACGACCTGATCCCCGTCATAGAGGACGACGCCCTGCACGAACCGGTCGCCCAACGCGTCGGACATCTTGCGCAACCCCCTGAAATCGGCGCTTGCGACCGTGGCCGACGCCTTCACCTCCACCCCCGCCACGGCGCCGTCGCGGGTTTCCAGCACGACATCCACTTCGGTCCCGTCCTTGTCGCGGAAATGGCTGAAGACGGGACGCGCCTCGCCCCAGGCGGCGATCTTGCGCAATTCGGAATGCACGAAGGTTTCCAGAAGCGCGCCGAACGCCTGACGGTCCCGCGCCACCCGATCGGGCGACATGTCGCGCAGCGCGGCCAGCAGACCCGAATCCAGAAAGTGCAGCTTGGGCGATTTGACCAGCCGCTTGAGCCGGTTGCTGAACCACGGGGGCACGGTTTCGACCAGAAACAGGCTTTCGAACAGGCGCGAATACTTCTGCGTGGTGACGTGGTTCAGCCCGACCTGCGCCCCCAGGGCGGAGTAATTCGTAAGCTGTCCCGAATGTTCGGCCATCATCCGCACAAGCCGCGGCAGGATCGCCGCCTTCTCGATCTCGGCGATGTCGTGGATGTCGCGCTGAACGATCGCGTCGACATAGGCGAGATACCAATCCTGACGGCGGGACCAGCGGGGGCGCGCGACCGCCTCGGGGTAACCGCCCGCCAGAACCGCCGCCACCAGATCGGGGCCCAGAACGGCAGGGCCGGCAATCGGACGGCGTCCGGCCAGAAGATCGTCGACGAAGGTCGATCGGCGGCCCGCGATCTCGGCTTGGGACAAAGGCAGGAGGGGCACCGTTTCCATGCGCCCGGCCAGCGAATCGGCCACCCGTGGCAAGGTCATCAGATTGGCCGACCCCGTCAGAAGGAACCGCCCCGGCGCGCGATCGCGGTCGACTTCGGTCTTGATGGCCAGAAGAAGGGCGGGCGCGCGTTGAACCTCGTCGATGACCACGCGGTCCAGACCGCGCAGGAATCCGACCGGATCGGCGTGCGCGGCCTCCAGTGTGGTTGCATCGTCCAGCGTGAAATACGGACGCCCCGCCCCCGCGATCTGCCGCGCCAACGTGGTCTTGCCCGATTGACGCGGGCCGGAGATCAGGACGACGCGCGTATCCGAAAGCGCCTCGTCGATACGGTCCGATATGGGGCGGTGATACATGGGCGGGGCCTTGACTGCCTTCGGTCGGTTGAAAGTCTGTATTCGGCCAATTGAAATTTTGCAATCGGCCATCTGAAATCATCCGGCCATGAGGTTGTCCCCCTGGACACGTCTGACAAGGATAAGGTGTTGACAGACAGGTTGACGCATCTTCAGGATGATCCCGCATGATCACGATCGCGCCCGGAACGCGCGACAGCCATGCAAAGGGAGGACGACATGACACGAATGAAAACCCTGCTGGCAGGGACGGTCGCGCTGTGCGCGATGACGGGCGGGGCCTGGGCCTGCGATACCACGCTGCGCTCCAGCGACACGCATCCCGACGGCTATCCCACCGTGGAAGCCGTCAAGGCCATGGCCAAGATTGTGGAGGAGCGGACCGAGGGACGCATCTGCATCGAGGTCTATCCCTCGGCGCAGTTGGGCGAGGAAAAGGACACGATCGAACAGACGCAATTCGGCGTCATCGACATGATCCGCGCCAGCTTCGGCACGTTCGACACGCTGGTGCCCGAAACGCGCATCGTGTCCCTGCCCTACATCTTCCGCGATGTGGCGCATATGAACGCGGTGATGGACGGCCCGATCGGGGACGAGATTCTTCAGGCCTTCGAACCTCACGACCTGATCGGCCTCGCCTTCTATGACGCGGGCGCGCGCAGCTTCTACAACTCGGTCAAGCCGATCACCTCGGTGGCGGACATGGCGGGGATGAAGTTCCGCGTCATCCAGTCGGATGTGTTCGTGGACATGGTGGACGCCTTGGGCGCGAACGCCACGCCCATGCCCTATGGCGAGGTCTATTCCTCCATCCAGACGGGCATTCTGGACGGGGCGGAGAACAACTGGCCGTCCTATGACACCTCGGGCCATTACGAGGTGGCCAAATACTACACGCTGGACGAACACCTGATCGTGCCGGAAATCGTCGCCATGTCCAAAACCACCTGGGACGGTCTTGCGCCCGAGGATCAGGAGATCATCCGCCAGGCCGCCGTGGAATCCGTGGCCGTGGAACGCCAGCTGTGGGCCGAGGCCGAGAAGACGTCGCGCGCCCATGTCGAAGCGGCGGGGGTCGAGGTGATCGACGATCTGGACAAGCAGCCCTTCATCGACGCGATGACCCCCGTCTACGACAAATACGTGACGACGCCCGAGGCGAAGGATCTGGTCCAGCGCATCCGGGATACGCAATGATCCCACACCATGACACGGACGCGGGCGGCCTTCGGGCCGCCATGCTGCGCATTGCCCGCGTCACCGAATGGCTGGCACAGGGCGGCCTGTGGATTGCCGGGCTGGCCCTTGTGCTGATGACCGGCTTCGTCTTCGCGCAGGTGATCTGGCGCTATGTCCTTGGGTCGTCGTTGCAATGGGCTGAACCCGGATCGGTGATGATCATGGGCTGGTTCATCTTTCTGGGCGCGGCGGTCGGCATCCGCGAGGGGTATCATCTGTCCTTCGACGTGATCCTTTATATCGCGACCCATCGCGTGCGGGACATTATGCACACGATCTCGGACATCGTCGTCGGCACGTTCGGTTTCGGTATGCTGTGGTTCGGATGGCAGTTGGCGGTCAAGGCCTCCTCCAGCGACATTCCGGGGCTTGGCCTGTCGCGTGTGTGGGACTTCGCGCCGCTGATCGGCGGGGGGGCGCTGCTCCTGATCTTCTGCCTTGAACGTATCGCCCGCCGCGCCGCCGGCCTTCCGACCCGCCGTTTCGGCGATGGCACGGTGGAGGAATAAATGGAACTGTGGATACTTTTCGGCAGCTTTGTCGTGATGCTGCTTATCGGAACGCCGGTCGCCTTCTGTCTGGGTGCGGCCAGTTTCTTCACCGTCCTTTACATGGGGCTGCCGCCCGTCGTCGTGTTTCAGCGTCTGAATTCGGGCATCTCGGCCTTTGCGCTGATGGCGATCCCGTTCTTCATCTATGCCGGCGATCTGATGGTGCGGGGCGATATCGCCCGCCGTCTGGTGGCGCTGGCGGGGGCGCTGGTCGGGCATCTGCGCGGCGGGCTGGGGCAGGTGAACGTTCTGGCCTCGGTCATGTTCGGGGGCGTGTCGGGGTCGGCGGCGGCGGATGCGTCGGCCGTGGGCGGGCTGATGGTGCCGCAGATGAAGGCGCGCGGCTACGGCGTTGATTACGCGGTCAACCTGACGGTGGTTGGGTCCATCATCGCGCTGATGATCCCGCCTTCGCACAACATGATCATCTACTCCATCTCGGCCGGGGGGCGGTTGTCCATCGCCGACCTGTTCACCGCGGGCATCGTTCCGGGCCTGTTGCTGGCGATCAGCCTGATGGGGGCGGCCTATGTCGTGGCCCGTCGGCGGGGGTATCCGACCGAACCGTTCCAGGGGCTGCGCTATCTGGGCCAGATGCTCATCTCGGCCATTCCGGGGCTGCTTTTGGTGCTGATCATCTTCGGCGGCGTGCGGTCCGGGATTTTCACCGCCTCTGAAAGCGCCAACATCGCCGTGGTCTATGCGCTTCTGGTGACGCTTCTGGTCTATCGCACCTTGTCGTGGGAGGATTTCAAGGACGCCACCCTGGGCGCCGTGCGCACAAGCGCGATGGTGCTGACGGTCATCGGATCGGCCGCCTGCTTTGGATGGCTGCTGGCCTTCCTGAAGGTGCCGACCGCGATGATCGAGTTCCTTCAGGGCATCTCGGACAACCCGCTGGTGATCCTGCTGCTGATCAATGTCATGCTGCTGGTACTTGGCACGTTCATGGACATGTCGCCGCTGATCGTGATCACGACGCCGATCTTTCTGCCCGTGGCGATGGCCTTCGGGGTGGATCCGATCCATTTCGGCGTGATCCTGATCCTGAACCTTGGCATCGGGCTGTGCACGCCCCCCGTGGGGGCGGTTCTGTTCGTCGGCTGTGCCGTGGGCAGGATCGGCATCGGCACGGCGATGAAGTCGATCTGGCCCTTCTATGGCGCGGCCTTCGGCACGTTGATGCTGGTGACCTACATACCGGCGCTGTCGCTCTGGCTGCCGTCGATGTTTCGATAAGGAAAGGGGCCGGTCATCCGGCCCCTTTTTCATTCACCGCCAGATATCGCGGTCCACGCCTTTGCCGATGTCGGGATGGTCCGACAGACGGAAGGTGGGCAACCGGCCCGCCTTGCGCTGCGCCAGATAATCCCGCGTCAGCTTCACCACCGTCCCCGACAGCGCCACGATGGCAACAAGGTTGATCGTCGCCATCAGCCCCATCGAGGCATCGGCCAGGTTGAACACGGTCGCCACGCTTTGGATCGCGCCCCAGACGACCATGCCGATCGCCGCGACGCGCAGCACGGTCAGCCCCGTCCGCCCCCCAAGCCCCAGATAGGACACGGCGTTTTCGGCATAGGCGTAATTGCCGATGATCGAGGTGAAGGCGAAGAAGAAGATCGCGACCGCGATGAACACCCCGCCCAAGGGGCCGAAATGTTCGACCAGCGCGCCTTGGGTCAGCACCGTGCCCGTCAGCCCGTTCCCCGGCTCATACGCGCCCGACAGAAGGATCATCACGGCGGTCGCAGTGCACACGAGGAGCGTGTCAATGAACACGCCAAGCGCCTGCACGAACCCCTGGCTGGAGGGATGATGCGGATCGGGCGTCGCCACGGCGGCGATGTTGGGGGCAGAGCCCATGCCCGCCTCGTTGGAGAACAGGCCGCGCTTGATCCCGTTCATGGCCGCGGCCACGACGCCGCCCGCCACACCGCCCGCCGCCTCGGTCAGGCCGAAGGCCCCGCCCACGATCTGCCACAGGGCGCCCGGCACCTCGGTCAGGTTCAGCACGATGACGATAATCGCCGCCAGCAGATACAGCCCCGCCATGAACGGCACGACGATGGAGGCGACGCGCGCCACCTGCGGGATGCCCCCGAAGATGATCGCCGCCGTCAGGGCGGCGACGGCCAGGCCCACGATCCATTTCGGCACGCCGAACGCGCCGTTCATCGCCTCGGCGATCGAATTCGCCTGGACCGAGTTGAAGACAAGTCCGAAGGCGAGGATCAGGCACACCGCGAACACCGCCCCCAGCCACGGCAGCCCCAGCCCGCGCGCGATGTAATAGGCCGGTCCCCCGCGATAGAGACCCGTCTCCCCCCGCACCTTGTAAAGCTGCGCCAGCGCGCTTTCGGAATAGGCGGTGGCCATCCCGACCAGCGCCACCATCCACATCCAGAACACCGCCCCCGGCCCGCCCAGATAGATGGCGACGGCCACGCCCGCGATGTTCCCCGTCCCCACGCGCGACGCAAGGCTGACCGTCAGCGCCTGCAGCGGGGTGATGCCGTTCCTGTCGGCCGGTCCCGACCCCAGAACGCAACGAAACATCTCAAGGAAATGGCGAAACTGCAGCAACCCCAACCGAAAGGTGAAAAACAGGCCGACACCAAGCAGGCCATAGATCAGGATGTAGTTCCAGAAGATCAGGTTCAGAAAGTCGATCACGGCGGTCATGCGGCGTCCCCTCTTTTCGGACAGGCCCCATTTTTGGACAGGCCCATTTTTTGAACAGGATGGTGCGCGCGATGCGCGGTTCAAGCCGCCTTGGACAATGCACGGCCGCAGGTTTCAACCCCAAGGGGTTCGCAACGTCTTGACAAACCCCCTCTCCTCCCGCCGTCTGGTGCACAAAAACAACGCAAATGCACGGGGACAGTGATGGATTTCAACAATCTTGAGGCTTTTCTGGGCGCGGTCGGCGGCGTGGTCTGGGGGCCATTCCTGCTGATCCCGCTTCTTCTGGGCACGGGCCTTTACCTGACGGTGCGGCTTGGCTTCATCCAGCTGCTTCGGCTGGGGGCGGCGCTGCGGCTGGGGTTGATCCGGCGCAAGGATGACACGGATGACGGTGACATCTCGCAGTTCCAGGCGCTGACGACGGCGATGGCCGCCACCGTCGGCACCGGCAACATCGTGGGCGTGGCGACCGCCATCGCCATCGGTGGCCCGGGCGCGCTGTTCTGGATGTGGATGACGGCGATCCTTGGCATGGCGTCGAAATATTCCGAGGCGTTTCTGGGCGTGCGCTTTCGCACCACCGATGCGGCGGGCGAAAAATCGGGCGGGCCGCAATATTATCTGGAGCGTGGAATTCCGGGCGCATTCGGCAAGTTTCTGGCGCTGGCCTTCGCCATCTTCGCCGTCTGCGCCTGTTTCGGCATCGGCAACATGACGCAGGGCAACTCCATCGCCTCCAACCTCGACCGCAGCTTCTCGGTGCCCACCTGGGCCACGGGGCTGATCCTTGCCGGTCTGACGCTGGTGGTGCTGGTGGGCGGGATCAAATCCATCGGGCGGGTGACGGCGGGCCTGGTTCCGGCGATGATCATCTTCTATGTCGCGGGCGCGCTGTATATCCTGCTGGTGAACATCACCGACGTGCCGGCCGCCATCGGCCAGATCTTTTCGCAGGCGTTCACGGGCACGGGCGCGGTCGGCGGGTTCGTCGGGTCATCCATCATGATCGCCGTGCAATACGGGGTGGCGCGGGGCATCTTTTCCAACGAATCCGGCATGGGGTCGGCGGCGATTGCCGCCGCCTCGGCACAGACCACCCATCCGGTGCGTCAGGGGCTGGTGTCGATGACCCAGACCTTCATCGACACGATCATCGTCGTGACCTGCACCGGCCTTGTCATCATCACCACCGGCGTCTGGGACGACATCGATCCCGCCACGGGCGAACAGCTTTCGGCCGCGATCATGACCGGGCAGGCATTCAGCAACGGCCTTCCGGGGGAATGGGGGCATTGGATCGTGACCGTTGGTCTGGTGCTGTTCGCCTATTCCACCATCCTCGGCTGGGCCTATTACGGGGAACGCAATGTCGAACGTCTGGTCGGGCGCGGCGGCGTCATGCCGTTCCGCATCCTGTTCGCGCTCGTCGTCTATGTCGGCTGCACGGTGCAGCTTGGCGTGGTGTGGAACTTCTCGGACGTGATGAACGGTCTGATGGCGATCCCTAACCTGATCGGGCTTCTGATCCTGTCGGGCCTGATCGTGCGGGAAACGCGGCACTATCTGCACCACGACCCCAAACTGAAAGCCAGCCGGGCAGAGATCGAGGTCTTCATGAAGGGCCAGCCGGGGTGGGAGGAATGGACCCAAGACCCCCGCCGCTGACATCGGGGGGCGCGGGGATCTTCCGCCGCGCCCTTTTTACGTCCGGGCATTGATCTTGGCCCCCCCGGCATCATCGTTCGCCCCAGCATCGAACGGAGGGGCCGCATGTCGCGCTGGCAATGGATCTGGAGCAGGATAACACGCCGCTTGTGGTTGCGCGCCACGCTGATCGGTCTGCTGGGCGTGGCCACGGCCATTCTGGCGGCGGTAGTGGAGCGGTTCATCCCCTGGCAATTGCCGGGGGCAATCGCGGCGAATTCGGTCGACAACCTTTTGAACATCATCGCCTCCAGCATGTTGGCGGTCACGACCTTCTCGCTCAGCGTGGCCACCTCGGCCTATGGGTCGGCCACGACGAACGTGACGCCCCGTGCCACGCGCCTGCTGATGGAAGATCGCCTGACGCAGAACGTCCTGTCCACCTTCGTCGGATCCTTCCTGTTCGCCATCGTCGGGATCATCATGCTGACCACCGGGGCCTACGGCGATCGCGGGCGGCTGGTCCTGTTCGCGGCCACCATCGGGGTGGTCGCGCTGATCGTGGTGACGCTGTTGCGGTGGATCGATCATCTGACGCGGCTGGGACGCGTGGGCGACACGAACCAACGGGTGGAGGATGCGACGCGCCGCGCGATCGTCGGGCGGCAGACGGCCCCCTGGCTGGGCGGGCATCCCCTGCCCGACGGTGCCCCCGCCCTGCCCCATGCGATCACCGGCAGGAAAATCGGATACCTTCAGCATATCGACATGGCCCATCTGTCGGACTGGGCCGAGGACAAGGGCGCGCGGGTGCATGTGGCGCGCATTCCGGGGGCCTTCATCTTTCCGCACACCGTTCTGGCCCGCACCGATATCGCCCCGGACGAGGATGACGACCTGGCCGCCGCCTTCACCATCGAGGCGGAGCGCAGCTATGATCAGGATCCGCGCTTCGGCCTTGTGGTCATGGCCGAAATCGCCTCGCGCGCGCTGTCGCCCGCCGTGAACGATCCGGGCACCGCGATCGACATCATCGGACGCTGCAGCCGCCTTCTGGCCTTGTGGGGCGAGGATCCGACCGCGGATGAGATCGCCCATCCCGCGGTCTTCGTGCCGCCCATCACCGACGACGACATGCTGGCCGACGCCTTCGGACCGATCGCCCGCGACGGCGCCGCCGTGATCGAGGTGCAGTTGCGTCTGCAAAAGACCCTTGCCGCCCTGTCTGTCATGGGCCGCCCGACCTTCAGCGCGGCGGCGGCGCGGCAATCGGATCTGGCCTTGTCGCGCGCCCTGGCCGCCATGGAGTTCGCCCCGGATCAGGCCCGCGTCACCGCCGCCGCATCCGCCGTTGCGCCGGGCCGTCCGCTTGGGTCATAGTGCACGGAAAACAGGGAGAGATCGCCGTGGACATGTGGATCGAATCCGCCCTCGACCTTGTCGGACAAAATCTGGCATTGGTCGTTCTGGCGATCATTCTGGCCTTCGCCATCGGCTCTGCGGTCCGCATCGTGCCGCAATCCGAAAAGTTCGTGGTGGAGCGGTTCGGGCGGCTGCGTTCGGTCCTGGGTCCGGGCATCAACATCATCGTGCCGTTCATCGACAAGGTGGCGCACCGCATTTCCATCCTCGAACGCCAGCTGCCCACCAATTCCCAGGATGCGATCACGGCGGACAACGTGCTGGTGCAGGTGGACAGCAGCGTCTTCTATCGCATCATCGAACCGGAAAAGACGGTCTATCGCATCCGCGACATCGACGCGGCCATCGCCACCACCGTGGCGGGCATCGTCCGGTCCGAAATCGGCACGCTGGAACTGGATCAGGTCCAGTCCAACCGCGCCCAACTGATTGCGCGCGTGCGGGAATCGCTGGCCAACATCGTCGATGATTGGGGGATCGAGGTGACGCGGGCCGAAATCCTCGACGTCAATCTGGACGAGGCGACCCGCGCGGCCATGCTGCAGCAACTGAACGCCGAACGTGCCCGCCGCGCGCAGGTGACCGAGGCGGAGGGCCGCCGCCGCGCCACCGAGCTGGCCGCCGACGCCGACCTTTACGCCGCCGAACAGCAGGCCAAGGCCAAACGCATTCTGGCGGACGCCGAAGCCTATGCCACCACCGCCATTGCCGAGGCGATTTCCCGCAACGGGCTGGAGGCCGCGCAATATCAGGTGGCGATGCGGCAGGTGGAGGCCCTGTCCGACGTGGCGCAAGGCGATGGCAAGCAGACCATCCTTCTGCCCGCCGCCGCGCTGGAGGCGTTTTCCAACGCATTCCGCATGTTCGGGGGGAAAGCGTGATGCTGAACGGCTGGCTGTGGCTGGTCGCGGCGCTGGTTCTGGCGGGGGTGGAACTGATCCTTCCGGCCTGGGTGTTTCTGGGGATTGCCGGGGCGGTGGCGGTGATGGGGCTGGCGCTGCTGTCAGGCCTTTGGACGGCGGACCTGCCCCTGACATTGGTTGCAACGGCGGCGCTGTCGGGCGTGATCTGGATCCTGCTGCGCCGGATGATGGGCGTGACCAAGGGTCAGGTGCGGATCTGGGACCGCGACATCAACGACTGACCCGTCATTCAAGGCGGGGCGACGACGGGCTTTCATCCTTCAGCGCGATGCCCGTGGCCCCGATCCGGCGCGCCGCCCGCATCAGCCAGACGATCTTGGCCGCTGCCTCGGCGATCGACAAACCCCCGCGCCCATGGATGTTCGACACGCAGTTGCGGCGGCTGTCCGGTGTTCCGGGGATCGGATTCAGGGTCAGATAGGCCCCAAGGCTGTCCGACACGCTCAGCCCCGGGCGTTCCCCGATCAGCACAAGCCCCATCGCCGCCCCCATCCGCGACGCCACCTCATCCCCCACCGCCACGCGCCCCTGCGCCACCAGCGCCACGGGGCCCAGCGTCAGGTCCGGCGCGGCGGCGGTCAGGGCAGCGATCAGCGGGGCGGCCTGCGTCGTCACCGCGGTGGCCGACAGCCCGTCCGCCACGATGATCGCCAGATCGCAGCCCTGATGGTCGATCGCACCTTCGGACGCGGCATCCAGCCGCCGCCCAAGATCGGGCCTGCGGATATATTCGGCCCGGTCGGCCGCGCGGCTGTGCAGACGAAGGGTCGGGCGGTCCAACGCCCGCGCGAAGGCGTCCCAGTCCACCGTGCCATGGATCGCCGCCCGCGCCCGCGCGTGGCATTCCTGAAACTCCAGCACCGCGCCAAGGGGGGCGGGACCGCCCTTGGGGTCCAACCGCACACGCGACGGGGTCAGGGCCGACAGGCGGGGCACAAGGTCGGTCATCCGGCAATTCCCATACGGCGGGCCATATCTGGCAGCGACGGCGCATCCCCGATCCCCATCCGCGCCAGCCAGGCCGCGAATTCCGGCGCGGGGGCCAGCCCCGTCACCTCGCGCAGATAGCCGATATCCTCGAACGCCAGCGACTGATAGGACAGCATCACGTCATCCGCCCCCGGCACGGTGATGACGAAGTTCACGCCCCCCGCCGCCAGCAGGGTCATCAGAGTGTCCATGTCGTCCTGATCCGCCTCCACATGGTTGGTATAGCAGACATCGACCCCCATCGGCAGGCCAAGCAGCTTGCCGCAGCAATGATCCTCCAACCCCGCGCGGATGATCTGCTTGCCGTCATAAAGGTATTCCGGCCCGATGAAGCCCACCACGGTGTTCACCAACAGCGGATGATATGCGCGCGCCACGCCGTAGGCCCGCACCTCCAGCGTCTGTTGATCCACCCCGTGATGCGCGCCCGCCGACAGGGCCGCACCCTGCCCGGTTTCGAAATACATCGCGTTCTGGCCGACCGTGCCACGGGACAGGCTGCGGGCCGCGTCCGCCGCCTCGGCCAGCACGGCCAGATCGACGCCGAAGCCCGCATTCGCCCCCTGGGTGCCGGCGATCGACTGGAATACCAGATCGACCGGCGCCCCGTCGTTCATCAGGCGCAGCGAGGTGGTGACATGGGTCAGCACGCAAGACTGCGCCGGCATGTCGAAATTCTGGCGCAGATCATCCAGCGCATGAAGGATGCGGGCGCAGTTCGACAGGCTGTCCGAGGCGGGGTTGATGCCGATGACCGCATCGCCCGCCCCTTGCAGCAGGCCGTCCAGCACCGCCACCGCGATCCCGCGCAGATCGTCCGCCGGATGATTGGGCTGAAGACGGGTGGACAGGTGCCCGCGCAGGCCCAGCGTGGTGCGGAACCGGGTCACCACCTCGCATTTGCGGGCGACGCGGATCAGATCCTGATTGCGCATCAGCTTGGAGACCGCCGCCACCATCTCGGGCGTCAACCCCGCCGCCACCGCCGCAAGTTGCGCCGGTTCGGCCGCCAGAAGCCAGTCGCGCAACCCCCCCACGGTCAGTGCGCGCAGCGGCACGAAGGCCGCCGCGTCATGGGTGTCAAGGATCAGGCGGGTAACCTCGTCCATCTCATAGGGGATGAGGGCGACATTCAGAAACTCGGTCAGCGGCAGATCGGCCAGCGCATAGCGCGCCGCCACCCGCGCCACGGGCGAGGCCGCCGCAAGGCCCGCCAGCTGGTCGCCCGACCGTTCGGGCGTCGCCGCCGCCATCAGGGCGGCAAGGCTGGGGAAGGTGAACCTTTCCCCCCCGGCGGTGGCGGCATAGGTGGGCATCAGAACCCGAGCGCCATGCCGTCCTTGCGGCTGTCGGACCCCCCCTCCAGCACATCGCCGATGCGGATGGCCTGCCCGCCGCCCAGAGGGCTGTCCAAAACCTTTACCCGATGGCCCCGCGCCTCCAGATCGGCGCGGATTTCGGGCGGGACGGTCGGTTCCACCTGCAATTCGCCGCCGGTGGCAAAACTGCGCGGCAGGTCCAGCGCGGCCTGAAGATCCAGGCCCTGATCCAGCACAGCCGACAGGAACGCCGCATGACCCGTCGCCTGATAATGCCCGCCCATCACGCCGAAGGGCATCCGGGCCTCTCCTTCATGGGTGACCATGCCGGGGATGATCGTATGCATGGGACGCTTGCCCGGCGCGATGGCGTTCGGATGGCCGGGGATCAGACGGAAGGACGACCCGCGGTTGTGGAACAGCACGCCGGTTTCGGGATCATACAACCCCGAGCCGAACCCGTGGAAGATCGAATTGATGAACGAGATGGCGTTTCCTTCGGCGTCCACCGCGCACAGATAGATGGTGTCCTTGTGCTCGGGCTCGTGCCACAGGACGGGGGTGGCGGCGCGGGCCATGTCGATGCGCGCCTGCAGGGTGGCGATGACCTCGTCGGACAAGAGCCGCTCCACCACGTCCTCGCACGCGGCCGGATCGGCCAGAAGCGCGTCGCGGTGGTGATAGGCGATCTTCGTCGCCTCGGCCAGAACGTGGATGCGGTCCGCCTCGGGCAGGGTTGCCATGTCGAACCCCTCGATGATCTTCAGGATCAAAAGCGCCGCCAGCCCCTGCCCGTTCGGCGGGCATTCATGCACCGTCGTCCCGCGATAGGTGGCGCTGATCGGATCGGTCCAGAAGGCGGCGTCGGTCCCGGCAGCGAAATCCTCCACCGTGTGCAACCCGCCAAGGCCGGCCAGATGCCGCGCCATCGCGGCCCCGGTCGTCCCGCCGTAAAAGCCCGAAGCGCCCTTGTCCGCAATCTCGCGCAGGCGGGCGGCCAACAGGGGCTGGGCAAAACGCGCGCCCACATCCGGCGCGGGCAGGAAATGCGCGGCGGCGTGCGGGTCGGCGGCCACGGTCGCCTGATTGGCGGCCCAGTCCATCGCCACGCGCGGCGTGACCGGAAACCCACCTTCGGCATAGGCGATGGCGCGGGCGAACAGACGCGCCAGCGGCATCGTTCCGTGATCGGCGTGCAACCGGCACCAGGCCGAGATCGCACCCGGAACGGTGACGGCATGGGGGCTGGTCTGCGGGATCGTCTCCGTCACGCCCGCCTCCGTCAGGGCGGCCACGGTGGCGGCGGCCGGGGCGCGCCCCGACCCGTTCAGCGCCTTCACCGCGCCCCCCTTCGGCGCATAGAGGGCAAAGCAATCCCCGCCGATGCCCGTCATCAGCGGATCCACGACGCATTGCACGGCCACCGCGGCGATCGCCGCATCGGCGGCCGTGCCCCCCGCCGCCAACACCTCCAGCCCCGCCGCCGTGGCGAGGGGGTGCGAGGTCGCAATCATCGCACCACCGGCAAGGGTCGATGGGCGGCGGGCGGAAAAGAAGTCGAACATGATCGGACCTTCGGGTCAGCGGATGCGGCAGGATTGCATACGCAACACAAAAGCGACAACGACGTGGCAGGTCAACCGGCCTTGCGCGACCGGCGGCGGGCGGACGTCATCGAAACATCATATCCCCGTCACCCCCTTGTTGCGATCACCCTTCATTGGCAGCGCAACAAAGGAGGGCCGGATGACGCCTCAATCAATCGCGCTGTCGAAAATCGGCAAGAGTTTCGCCGGAACGGACGTGCTGAAGGGCATCGACCTGACGGTCGAACCGGGCGAGTTCCTGTCGCTGGTCGGCATGTCGGGCTGCGGGAAATCGACGCTGCTGCGGATCATCGCGGGGTTGGAAAGCCCCGATCAGGGCACGGTGGCCATCGGTGGGCAAGATGTCAGCCGCGCCGATCCCAGCGACCGGAACCTGGCGATGGTGTTTCAGTCCTATGCCCTTTATCCGCACATGACCGTGCGCCAGAACATCGCGACGCCGCTGCGGATGCGGCGGCTGTCGCTGATGGGGCGTCTGCCGCTGGTGGGGCGTCTGGCCGCCCCCCGCGACACCGTCGCCGCCATCGACGCCGAGGTGGCCCGCGCCGCCAACCTGTTGCAGATCGACGCGCTGCTGGACCGCAAGCCTGCGCAACTGTCGGGCGGCCAACGGCAACGCGTGGCGCTGGCCCGCGCGCTGGTGCGCGACCCGGCGGCATTCCTGATGGACGAACCGCTGTCCAATCTGGATGCGAAGCTGCGCGCACATATGCGGGACGAACTGGCGGCGCTGCACCGCCGTCTGGGCGCGACCTTCGTCTATGTCACCCACGATCAGGTGGAGGCGATGACCATGTCCACCCGTATCGCCCTGATGGACAAGGGCCGCATCGAACAGCTGGGCACCCCCGACGATCTGTATTCCCGCCCCGCGACGCTGACGGTGGCGCGGTTCATCGGCACCCCGTCCATCAACCTCATCCCGGCCGAGGTCACGCCCCAGGGCCGTGTCCGCGCGCTTGGCCGCGATCTGGGTCTGGGCGTTCGCGCCGATGCGGGTCCGGTGACGCTTGGCCTTCGGGCCGAGGATCTGGTGCCCGCCGCGGACGGTTTTGCCGCCCGGATCCTGCGCGCGGAAACCCAAGGGGCGGACCGCTTCGTCACCTGCGCGCTGACGGACGATCTGCGCGTGACGGTGCGTCTGCCCGCCACGACCCCCCTGCCCGACGGCGCGCTGACCCTTGGCTTCGACCCCGCCCGCGCGCATCTGTTCGGGGCCGACGACCGGCGCCTGGAGGTCACAACCCGCGCGGCGGTGGCCGCATGACCGCCGCCCTGGCCCTTCCGACACGCAAGGCGCGCATGGCGCGACGCGGGCTGCTGTTCGCCCTGCCCGCCGCATTTCTGCTGCTGGCGATCTATATCATCCCAATGGTGGTTCTGGCCGGGTTCGCCGTCACCGATTACCAACTGGGCGCGCTGGATGTCAGCTTTGTCGGGCTTGCGAATTTCCGCGCGGCCTTTGCCGATCCGGTGTTCCTGCGCGCGCTGTGGAACACGGTCCTTTACGCGGCACTGGTCATTCCCTTCGGTATTTTCCTTGCCCTTGGCGTGGCGCTTCTGGTGCATGGCCGGACCCGCAGCCGCGCCGTGTGGGAGGTGGCGTATTTCCTGCCCGTGACCGCGACGCTGGTGGCGATGGCGACCGTGTGGCAGTTCCTGCTGCATCCCACCCTCGGCCCGGTGAACGCGGCGATCCGCTGGCTGGGCTTCGATCCGGTGTCCTTTCTGGCCACGCCATCGCTGTTGATCCCCACCATGGCCCTGATCGGGATCTGGCAGGTGCTGGGGTTCAACATGGTGCTGTTTCTGGCCGGTCTGACCGCCATCCCCAAGGATCTGCATGAGGCCGCGCGTCTGGACGGTGCCAAGAACCCCATCGACCGCTTCCTGACCGTGACATGGCCGATGCTGGGGCCGACGACGATGTTCGTCGTGGTCACCACCTCCATTTCCGCCTTCAAGGTGTTCGAGACGGTGGCCGTTCTGACCAAGGGCCGATCGGGATCGGAGACGCTGCTTTACGCCCTGTATCTGGAGGGGTTCGAATATTCCAACACCGGATACGCCGCCGCCCTGACGCTGATCTTCCTTACCATCGTGCTGGTCCTGTCCATCGGGCAGACGATCAAGATGGAACGCAAGGTGCATTACGGATGACCCGTTTTATCCCCCATATCGTCTTGGCCCTTGGCGCGGGCGTCATGCTGCTCCCGTTCTACTGGATGATCCTGACCTCCATCCGGTCCCCGGCCGAGATTTTCGACATCTCCCTCTGGCCCATCCCCCGGGATTTCGCGGGCGGCGAGAATTACGGCCGGGCCGCCGGGCAGGTGCCCATGGCGCGGTTCATGATGAACGGGGCCATCGTCTGCGCGGGCATCCTGATCGTGCAGGTGCTGACGGCCGTCCCCGCCGCCTATGCGCTGGCGAAACTGCGCTTTCCCGGCCGTCGCCTGCTGTTGACGCTCGTCATTGCGGCGCTTTGCGTGCCGATGCAGGCGCTGGCCCTGCCGCTGTTCGTGGGGCTGGCCAAAGCGCAGCTTCTGAACACCTATTTCGCGATGATGGCGCCGTTCTTCCTGTCGGTCTTCGCCATCTTCCTGTTCCATCAGTCCTTCCGCTCCTATCCTGACGAGATCATCGAGGCCGCCCGCATGGACGGGTTTTCCGAGATGGAGATCTGCTGGGGCCTCGTGCTGCGCGGCTCCCTGCCCTCGCTCGCGGCGTTCTCGGTCTTTTCGGTCGTGGCGCATTGGAACGATCTCTACTGGCCGATGATCGTGGTGTCGGACACCGCGCTCGCGCCGCCGCCCTTGGGGATGCTGTTCTTTTCGGACGTGGAATCGGGGGCGAATTACGGCGCGCTGATGGCTGGCGCCACGCTGATCACCGCCCCGATGGTCGTCTGTTTCCTTCTGGCCCGACGCCAATTCATCGCGGGCATCACCATGACGGGGGTCAAATGACCCGCGCATTTTCCGGAGAGTTTTCCATGTTGACCAAACGCCTTACCGCAGGCGCGATCGCCCTTGGGCTGGCCCTGCCCGCCCACGCCCAGGACGTCACGCTGAACGTCCTTTACAACCTGCCGGGCTTCACCAAATTCCACCAGCCGCTGGCCGACACGTTCATGGCGGACAATCCGGACATCGCGATCAACTTCCTCGCCCCCGCTGCGGGCTATAACGAAGGCCAGCAGCAGGTCCTGCGCGCCGCCGTCACGGGCGATCTGCCGGACGTGTATTTCTCGGGCTACAACCTGACGGGGGAACTGGTGCACACGCTGGCCCCGCGCAACCAGATCACCGACCTAGGCCCGTTCATCGCCGCCGAAGATGCGGGCTTCATGGAGACGAACTTCACCCCCAACATGGCCGCCCTGGGTCAGGTGGACGGCGTGCAATACGGCCTGCCGGTCAACGCCTCCTCGCCCATCATGTATGTGAACGCGGATCTCGTGCGCTCGGCCGGTGGCGATCCGGAGAACATGCCCACGACCTTCCCCGAACTGATCGAACTGGCCAAAGCCATCAAGGCGGCCAACCCCGATGCGGCGGGCATGTCCTATGACATCGGCGGCTGGCCGGACGATTGGCTGTGGCAGGCGCTGATCTTCCAGCAGGGCGGCACGCTGGTCGATGCGGACACCGGCAAGGTGGCCTTCGACAACGAGTTCGGGCTGAACGCCCTGACCCTCACCCGCCAGTTCGTGACCGAAGGCGGTCAGGGCGTTCTGGACTGGGATCAGGCGCGCCAGCAATTCGGCGCGGGCCTGACGGGGTTCTTGTTCTCCACCCCCGCCCATGTCCAGACGATCGAGGGGCTGGTGGGTGACCGGTTCCAGCTGACCACCGCGACCTTCCCCCAACAGGACAAGGAACACGGCGGCGTGCCCACGGGCGGCAATTCCGCCGTCATCCTGACGCAGGACGAGGCCAAGCAGCAGGCGGCGTGGAAATACCTCAAATGGATCACGGGGCCCAAGGCGCAGGACACCATCGTCCGCATCACCGGATACCTGCCGACCAACAAGCTGGCCGTGGGCGAAGACTACCTCGCCCCTTATTACGCCGAGCATCCGAACGTGATGACCGCCTCGCTTCAGGCCGATCGGTCCTTGCCCTGGGCCGGGTATCCGGGTGGCGATTCCGTTCGCATCTGGCGCACGCAGCGCGACATCATCGGCACCGTCATGCGCGGTGAGATCACGCCCGAACAGGGTCTGGACCAGATGGTCGAACAAACGAACGCGCTGATGCGCTGATCCCCCCCGTGCGGGGCAGCGCCTGCCCCGCACCCATTCGGAACACCCCCATGAAAATCATCCAGATCACCGACACCCACCTTGTCCCCCCCGGCGGTACGGTGAACGGCGTCAGCCCCGAAACCCAGTTGCGCGCGGTGGTCGATGACATCGGGCGCCGCCATGCCGATGCCGATCTGGTGGTCGTCACCGGCGATCTGTGCAACGACGGGGAACCTGCCGCCTATGCCCTGCTGCGCGACATTCTGGCGCCGCTTGCCTGCCCGGTCCGGCTGCTTCTGGGCAATCACGATCATCGCCCGCATTTCGTCGACGCCTTTCCCGACCAGCCCCGCGATCCGAACGGACATATCCAATCGGTGATGGATACCGATCACGGGCGGCTGTTGTTTCTGGACAGCCATGAGCATGGGCATATCGGCGGGATCTATGGCGCAGACCGTCTGGCATGGCTGGACGCGGCCCTGCAGGTGGAGGGACCGGTGACCGTCTTCATCCACCATCCCCCCGTGATGGACGGCTTGGCCCATTTCGAACATATCCGTTTGCATGACGACGGGGCGGTGCTGGCCCGGCTGACGGCCCATGCGGGCGGCGTGCGCCATATCGTCTTCGGCCATATCCATGTGCCGCTGGCCGGATCGACCCCCGAAGGCATCGCCTTCAGTTCGGGCCAGTCGACGGCGCACCGCTTTGTCACCGATCTGGCCGATCCCGAACCTTACTGGACCGCCGGCCCCCCCTGCTACCGCATTCTGATGATCGACGATCACGGCTTTCGCGCCTATGGCGCCGAGGTGGGGTTGCCCCACACCGCGCGGGCCGCGGTCTGTGCCGGACCCTGAGCGGTCGGGCCCGGACCCGAACGCCGTTGCAATTCCCACCCCGCCGTCGGCATAGTCCCCCTCGGGGGGGGGTATGGCATGGCATCACCGCAGGCGGCGGCACTGACCGTGGCGATGATGGTCGGCGTCGCGTTTTTGAACGCGGCGGATGCCGTGATCGTCCGGGCGCTGGCGGGGCAGGTGCACCCGTTCATGATCGGGTTCTTTCGCGCGGCGTTCGGCCTCATGTTCATGCTGCCGTGGATCCTGCGCCGGGTGGACATGGCCGCCTCGCCCTATCGCGGCCTGCATGTGGTGCGGGCGGGGCTGAAGCTGATGTCGCTGATCGCCCTTTTCATCGCCTATCAACGCGCGCCCTTGCCGGATGTGACGGCCATCGTCTTTTCCCTGCCGTTGTTCGTGATGCTAGGGGCATGGCTGTTTTTGGCCGAGCGGCTGGACGGTGCAAAGCTGGTGGCGCTGGCTTTGGGGCTGGCCGGAATGGGAATCGTTATCCAGCCGGGGGGGCAGGGTTTCGATCCGATGCTGGCGCTGGCACTGGCGGGGGCGGCGCTGACGGCGTCCATCCAGTTGATCCTCAAGCGCATGGGGCAACGCGACACGTCGGACCGGCTGGTGGCGTGGAACCTGGCCTGCATGACCGTGCTGGGACTGGGGCTGGCGGCGATGGTCTGGCAGACGCCGACGGGATGGCAACTGGCCCTTCTGCTGGCGCAAGGGGGCTTGGGCGTGCTGAATCAGGCGCTGGTCACCCATGCCCTTCGCCTGTCGGATGCCAGCTTCGTCGGCCCCCTGGATTTCATCCGCCTGCCCGCCGTCGCCCTGCTGGCCTGGCTGTTCTTCGATCAGACGGCCACCGCCGCGACCTGGATCGGGGCCGCGCTGATCCTGCTTGGGGTGGTGGTCGCGGCCCGCGGGGCGCATCGCCGCGCGGGCTGAAGCGGGATTATCCCACCTTGGGCATCATATCCTGATGGTCGCCCGCGCACAGGTCGTGATTGCCCAGAACCTCGATCACCCGGCATTCGCCCACCGTGCCATGCGCACAGCAGGACAGCATCCGTTCCAGTTCGCGGCGCAGGGCCGTAAGGCGCGCGATCCGCGCCTCCACCTCCGCCAGCCGCTGACGGGCGATCCGGTCGACCGAGGCGCAGGACTGATCGGGCCGGTCCGACAGGCCCAGAAGATCGCGGATCGCATCCAGCGGAAAGCCCAGATCGCGGGCATGGCGGATGAAGGACAGCCGATCGCGCGCCGCGCGTCCATACAGACGCTGGTTTCCCGCGCTGCGCTCCGGCGCGGCCAGCAGGCCGATCTCCTCGTAATACCGGATGGTGGGGACCTTCACCCCGGTCGCGGCGCTCAGTTTTCCGATGGTCAGCATACGACCCCCTTGAACCTCTAGTTGCTAGAGATCCTATCTTCCGATTCGGGCCTTGCAAAGGGGCAGGTCCGAAGAACGGAGCGGACGGGATGCACGAAACACGGCGCGAATGGACGATCAGCGGCATGGACTGCGCCGGCTGCACGCAGAAGGTGACGCGGGCGGTGGACCGGATCGCGGGGGTGGCGGACGTGCGCGTGTCGCTGATGACCCAACGCCTGTCGGCCACCGTGACCCGCGATGCGGCCCCCCGGCTGGAGGAGGCGGTGCGTCGGCTGGGCTATGGCATCGCCGCCCACACCGGAATGGCGGCGCAGGGGGAGTGCGGCTGCGGGCACGATCACGACGCCACGGACGCGCCATGGTATCGCACGGGCAAGGGGCGGCTGGTTCTGCTGACCGGCGGGGTTCTGGCCTTGGCCTGGGCGGTGCGGATCGCGACCACGGGGTCCTTGGGATACGCAGCCTTCGTTCTGGCCTGCCTGATCGGGGTGGCCCCGGTGGCGCGGCGGGCCTTCGCCGCCTTGCGCATGGGGCAGCCCTTCACCATCGAGGGGCTGATGACGCTGGCCGCCATGGGCGCCCTGGCCATCGGCGCGGCAGAGGAGGCGGCGGCGGTCGTGTTCCTGTTCGCCGTGGGCGAGGTGTTGGAAGGTGTGGCCGCCGGGCGCGCCCGTCAGGGCATCCGCGCACTGGCCGATCTGGTGCCCAAGACCGCACAGGTGGAAGAGAACGGCACCCTGCGCACCGTTCCCGCCGCACAGGTGCGTGTGGGCCAGATCGTCCTTGTGCGTCCCGGCGACCGGATTCCCGCCGATGGCACGGTGCAGGACGGCCTCGGCGGGGTCGATGAAAGCCCCGTGACGGGCGAAAGCGTTCCCCGCGTCAAGGGCGCGGGCGACGCCGTCCATGCCGGCTCCATCTCCACCGACGCGGCGCTGCGGATCCGCGTGGACAAAGAGGCCGCCGACACCACCCTTGCCCGCATCATCCGCTTGGTGGAGGAGGCGCAGGAGGCGCGCGCCCCCACCGAACGCGTCCTTGACCGGTTCAGCCGCGTTTACATGCCCGGCATCGTGGGGTTGGCGGCGCTTGTCATCCTGATCCCCCCGCTGGTCTTCGGCGGGATGTGGGAGACGTGGATCTATCGCGGCTTGGCGCTGTTGCTGATCGGATGCCCCTGCGCGCTGGTGATCTCGGTCCCTGCCGCCATCGCCTCGGCCCTGTCGGCGGGCGCGCGACGGGGGCTGCTGCTCAAAGGCGGCGCGGTGATCGAGGCCGCCGCCCGCACGCGGCATGTGGCCTTCGACAAGACGGGAACGCTGACGCGCGGCACCCCCGTGGTGACCGATCTTGTGCCGACAGCGGGTGTGACCGAGGCGGAGCTCATGTCCGTCGCCGCCGGGGTGGAGGGCGGGTCGAGCCACCCGCTGGCCCGCGCCATCCTGACCCGCGCCGGGGGGGCCACGCCCGCCATCGACGCGCGGGCCCTGCCCGGGCGGGGGGCGCAGGCGCAGGTGGGGGGGCGGATGGCTTGGGTCACCTCGCCCGCCCATGCGGCCCAGGCGGGCGGCCTGTCCGACCCTGCGGCGGCCGCGCGGCTGGAGGCAGCGGGCAAGACCGTCGTCGCCGTCTTCCATGATCGCGCGCCCCTCGGCCTGATCGCCTTGCGCGACGAGGCGCGCGAAGATTCCGCCGAAGGGATCCGGCAGCTGGCGGCCTTGGGCGTTTCGGCCACCATGCTGACGGGCGACAATGCCCGCACCGCCGCCGCCATCGCGGGTCCGCTGGGCCTGTCGGCCCGCGCGGGCCTGCTGCCCGAAGACAAGCTGACCGCGATCCGCACCCTGTCCGCAACCGGCCCCGTGATGATGATCGGCGACGGGATCAACGACGCCCCGGCCTTGAAACACGCCTCGGTCGGTGTGGCGATGGGGTCGGGCACCGACATCGCGCTGGACACCGCCGATGCGGCCCTGCTGCGCGACCGCGTGACGGATGTGCCTGCCCTGATCCGGCTGTCGCGCGCGGCGATGGGCAACATCCGCCAGAACATCACCATCGCCCTTGGGCTGAAGGCGGTGTTTCTGGTGACCTCGGTGCTGGGCGTCACGGGCCTGTGGATCGCCATTCTGGCCGATACGGGGGCGACCGTTCTGGTCACGCTGAACGCGCTGCGTCTGTTGCGGATGGACCCCACCCGCATCCGCTGACTTGCCCGCCGGGCACGCGGCGATACCTTTCCCAGTCCATGCCATGTGCGAGGTCGCCCGCGTGCCCCTGATCCTGATCCTCGGCGATCAGCTGACACCCAGCCTGTCCGCCCTGCGCGGCGCCGATCCCGCGCGCGACCGCATCGTGATGGCCGAAGTGGCGGTCGAGACCGATTACGTCCCCCACCACCCCAAGAAGATTGCCCTGATCTTCGCCGCCATGCGCAAATTCGCAGATCGGTTGCGGGATGCGGGCTGGACCGTTCTCTATACCCCGCTGGATGACCCGGACAACGCAGGTTCGATCCCCGCCGAACTGTTGCGACGCGCGGCACAGACGGGCGACAGTCATGTCCGCGCCACCCGTCCGGGCGAATGGCGGCTGATCGCCGCGCTGGAGGCGCTGCCCCTGCATGTGGACCTGCACGAGGACGACCGTTTCATCGCCACCCAAGCCGAATTCGAGGCCTGGGCCGACGGCCGCCGCGAATTGCGGATGGAGTTCTTCTATCGCCAGATGCGCCGCAAGACGGGGCTGCTGATGGACGGCGACAAACCGGCGGGCGGGCAGTGGAACTACGACCCCGACAACCGCAAACCAGCCAAACCCGACCTGTTCATGCCCCGCCCCCCCACCTTCGCCCCCGACGCGACGGTGACGGGCGTTCTGAACTTGGTCGAGGCGCGGTTCCCCCGCAATTTCGGGCGGTTGCGCCCGTTTCATTACGCAACCGACGCCGATCAGGCCGAACAGGTTCTGGCCCATTTCCTGACCGAGGCGCTGCCCCGGTTCGGCGATTATCAGGATGCGATGCTGTCGGGAGAGCGGACCCTCTATCACGCGGTCATCTCCGGCTATATGAACATCGGCCTGCTGGACCCGCTGGACGTCTGCCGCCGGGCGGAGGGCGAATGGCAGGCGGGCCGCGCGCCCCTGAACGCGGTGGAGGGGTTCATTCGCCAGATCCTGGGCTGGCGCGAATATGT
The DNA here is from genome assembly GCF_022899245.1 of Falsirhodobacter halotolerans. NCBI lineage: Bacteria > Pseudomonadati > Pseudomonadota > Alphaproteobacteria > Rhodobacterales > Paracoccaceae > Falsirhodobacter > Falsirhodobacter halotolerans. The sequence goes on along the minus strand of NZ_JALJAZ010000003.1, from coordinate 24,860 downwards.
GCGCGGGATCTATTTTCACGAAGGGCCGGATTATCCCGCACGGAACGCCCTGGGGCATCGGCGCGATCTGCCACCGCTGTATTGGGGGGCGGAGACACGGATGAACTGCCTGTCCCACGCGGTGCGGCAGACGGCCGAGGACGCCTATGCCCACCACATCCAGCGGCTGATGATCACCGGCAATTTCGCCTTGCTGGCGGGGATCGACCCGGCGCAGGTGCATGAATGGTATCTGTCGGTCTATTTCGACGCCTATGAATGGGTGGAGGCGCCGAACACGGTCGGGATGAGCCAGTTCGCCGATGGCGGGCTGATCGCATCGAAACCCTATGTCTCCTCCGGGGCCTATATCGACCGGATGTCGGATTATTGTGGCACCTGCGCCTATAAGGTCCGGGACAAGACGGGGCCCGACGCCTGCCCCTTCAACCTGCTGTATTGGCACTTCCTGCATCGGCACGAGGACCGGTTCCGCGCCAACCGACGCATGGCCCCGATCTATCGCAATCTGGACCGGATGGGGGCGGCGCGGCGCGACAGGGTCATGTCCGAGGCCGAGGCGTTTCTGGCCCGGATGGATGCCGGAAAGACGGTTTGACCCCTGCGGGTTCACCCGAGGATGTCCGTTCAACCCACGGGCAATGCTGGCGATTTACCAATCCAGCCTCACCCGCGGCTCGGCCACGCCGATCACGGGGGTGCCGTTCAGCATGGGTGTGCAGACGAAGGTCTTGCCCCCATGCGGCTCGGCGCGTCGGCCCGCCGCGTCCATCCCCTCCATCGCCGAGGTGACGAACAACGTATCCAGCGCGGGCCCGCCGAACACGGGGCATGACGTCTGCGAGGCGGGAAAGGTCTCAGCCCCCAGCAACGCCCCATCGGGCGCATAGCAGGCCACCCGGCCCGCGCCCCATTGCGCGATCCAGACCCGCCCTTCGGCATCCACCGTCGCCCCGTCGGGGTTGAGACCGAGGGCGGAGAGATCCAGAAACACCTCCGCCCCACCCACGGGCCAGCCGGTCCGGGGGTCCAGCCCTTGCCGGAACACGATCCCTTCGGCGGTGTCGGAAAAATACGCGCAGCCCCGCGCGGCGTCGAAACAGGTGGAATTCGGGATCGTCATCCCCTTGCGCAAGGTGCGCACCTCGTCCTGATACCAGCGATAAAGCGCGCCGGCATTCACCTGCGCCTGCCGCCCCATCGTGCCGATCCAGAAGCCGCCCCACGGATCGGCCTTGCCGTCATTGCTGCGCGTGTCGGGTCGGTCCGCCTCCAACGGGCACAGGATCCGGCGCTCATCGGTGGCGAGGTTGAGAACGCTGAGACCCTTGGCCGTGGCCACGACCAGCCGGTGGCGATCCACCCATCCGGCGGCCGAGGCGGGATCGTCGAACATCCAGTCCTGCCCCGCCCCGTGCAGGCTCTGGCCCAGAATGTCGAACCAGAACAACTCCTGCCGTTCGGGATGCCACAGCGCGCCTTCCCCCAGTTCCAGCGATCGGTTGTCGTGGATCATGCGTCCTCCTCCCTTTTGCGCCAAGCCGCCACCAGACCCGCAAGGCCCGCATCCACCCCGGACACCACCGGCGGTGCCAGCCCCACATGGCGCAGCGCGCGGACATAAAGCTCGGCCAGCGGGCCGTCGCCCACCACCAGGACCGCGCGGCCCAGCCACCACGGTTTGGCCGCCGCCAGTTCGGCCCCGATCAGGGCCCCTGCGGCGCGGGCGCGCGCGCCCTCCGGCTCAACGCTCAGCGCGGACAGGCGTGCCGCCAGCGCCTCGGGGCGCGAGAGGGTCTGGGCCAGCGCGGCGTCGAACACCTCGCCGTCGATCTCCGGCCCGGCCAGCAAGGGCGCGAGGGAGGAGTGGCGGCCCAGAAGATCCAGCATCTCCCCTGTCAGGAAGGTGCGGAAATCCGTCACCTCCCCCGCGCTTACGGACACCCAAGCCGACCGCGCGCCGGTCAGGCAGATGACTCCGTCGAAATCGGGATGGGCCTGCACGATGCCCGCCACACGCGCCGCCCCATCGGTCAACGCATCGCGCGACGGGGCGGCTTGGGACAAGCCGGGCAGGCGATGCAAGGTCATGCCCGCGCCCGTTTCCGGCGTTGCAGGACCAAGCGGCGGACAGGGCACGGCGCGCAGCATCGTCGGGCCGTCCGCCACCATGACCCGCGGCGGCGCGGGGATCGCCCACCCTGCCACCAGATCGGCGATGGGGGTGGATCGATCCCCCTCCACCTGTCCCAGTACCTCGGGCCCGGACATCGCCCAGACCCGCAGCGTTTCGTCATGGCCTTCGGCGGCAATCCATTCGGGTGTGATCATCATGCCGCAGATGATGCCGTCAATGGCTGTCTTTTCCAACCGCCGATCCGCGCTGACCGCGAAGGAAATCGAAATCTGCCCCGGTATCGGCCCCTTGGACATGGGTATGGAACAGCTGCGCATATCCCCCGATCGGGGGGGCGACGGGCGGGGTCCACGCGGCCAGACGTTCCGCCAGTTCCGCCTCGGGGATGTCCAGATGCAGACGGCGCGCCTCCACGTCCAGTTCGATCATGTCCCCGCTGCGCACCACGGCCAGGGGCCCCCCCGCCGCCGCCTCGGGCGAGGTGTGCAGAACCACCGTGCCATAGGCGGTGCCGGACATGCGCGCATCCGAAATGCGCACCATGTCGGTGATCCCCTTGCGCAGGACCTTCGGCGGCAATCCCATATTCCCCACCTCGGCCATGCCGGGATAGCCTTTGGGGCCGCAATTCTTCAGGACCATCACGCAGGTCTCGTCGATGTCCAGCGCCTCGTCGTTGATGCGGGCCTTGTAGTCGTCGATGTCCTCGAACACGACCGCCCGCCCGCGATGACGCAGAAGATGCGCGCTGGCAGCGGAGGGTTTCAGCACCGCCCCCTTGGGCGCCAGATTGCCCCGCAGAACCGCGATGCCGCCATGGGTGGCCAGAGCGCGGTCCACAGGGCGGATCACATCCTCGTTGTGGTTCACGGCATCCGCGACCTCTTCCCCGATGGTGTGGCCCGACACGGTCAGCGCATCGCGGTTCAGCAGCCCCGCTTCATCCAAACGTTTAAGAACTACTGGCAAGCCCCCGGCATAAAAGAATTCTTCCATGAGATACTTGCCGGACGGCATCAGGTTGACGATGGTCGGCACGTCCCGTCCAAGCCTGTCCCAATCGTCCAGCGTCAGGTCGATCCCCGCACGGCCGGCCATGGCCAGAAGATGGATGACCGCGTTGGTGGACCCCCCGATCGCGCCATTGGTCCGAATGGCATTCTCGAACGCCGATTTCGTCATGATATCCGATGGTTTCAGGTCATCCTTCACCATCTGCACGATGCGGCGGCCGGTCAGCTGGGCCATCACACGGCGGCGGCTGTCCACCGCAGGAATGGCTGCGTTGCCCGACAGCGCCAGCCCAAGCGCCTCGGCCATGGAGGCCATTGTGCTGGCCGTGCCCATCGTGTTGCACGTGCCCGAGGATCGGGACATCGACGCCTCGGCCTCAAGAAATTCGGCCTGGGTCATCTGACCCGCCTTCACCATTTCCGAAAATTTCCACAAATGGGTGCCCGAACCGACCCGTTCCCCCCGGAAATAGCCGTTCAGCATCGGGCCGCCCGTCACGACGATGGACGGCAAATCGACGCTGGCCGCGCCCATGATCAGGCTGGGCGTGGTCTTGTCGCAGCCCACCAGCAGGACGCAGCCGTCGATCGGCTGGCCGCGGATCACCTCCTCCACCGCCATGGCGGCAAGGTTGCGATACATCATCGCCGTCGGGCGATAGGTGTTCTCGGAGGCCGAGAACACCGGCACCTCTACCGGAAAGCCGCCCGCCTCCCAGACGCCGGCCTTCACCTTTTCGGCCAGTTCCCGCAAATGCCCGTTGCAGGGGGTGAGATCCGACCAAGTGTTCAGGATGCCGATCACCGGCCTTCCATCAAACAGATCATGCGGATAGCCCTGGTTCTTCATCCAGCCACGATGATAGATCGTGTCCCGCGACGTGCCGCCATACCAATGCTGCGACCGCAGGGGGCGCGGCCAGGGTGCAGGGGTGAAACTCATGTCCAGCCTCCGTCGACGGTAAAGTTCTGCGCGGTGCACATCCGCGCCGCATCGGACGCGAGAAAGACCGCCATATTGGCGATATCGTCGGGGCGAAGGTCGCCGGGCAGCCACTGTTCCTGGGCGATGCGTGCCCGTGCGGCGTCATCGACCCACAGGCGCAATTGCCGTTCGGTCATCACCCAGCCGGGGGTGATGGTGTTGGCCCGGATGCGATCACGCCCCAGATCCTGCGCCAGCGCGCGGGTGAACCCGTGCACCCCCGCCTTGGCCGTGGCATAGACGGGGTATTCCGCCCCGCCGATCATCCACGATACGGAGGCGAAGTTGATGATCGCTCCGCCCCCCGCCTCGCGCATCATGGGGATCACCGTTTGGGCGGCGAAGAACTGATGGCGCAGGTTCACGGCGATGGTCGCGTCGAACGCTTCGGGCGTCAGATCGGTCAGGCTGTGACGCCGGTCGTTGGCGGCATTGTTCACCAGAACGGTGATCGGCCCGTGATCGCGTGAAAAGGCCAGTATGGTCGCCTGCAAATCCTGCGTCCGCGTCAGATCGCAGCGCAGAAACGGCGCCGCCAGACCCTCGCGCGACAGGCGGGCCGAAAGGGCCTGCCCCTCCGCCTCGGCAATGTCGAGAAAGCAGGCCACGGCCTTCTGGCGGGCGAACCCTTCGACCAGCGCCGCGCCGATGCCGGTGGCCCCGCCGGTGATCAGGACGACCTTCCCGGCCAGATCGGAATACAGCGCGCTCATAATGCGGCGACCACGACGGGGCGTGTCGTGTCCTCCTGCCCAAGGGCCAGGGCATTGCGCAGCGGCAGGCCGAATGTGGGGCTCTCGATCTCGAAGATGTCCCCCGGCTCGGCCTTCATGCCCTCGGCAAAGGACAGCGTCGCGGTGCCGAACATGTGGACATGCAGGTCCCCCGGCTGGCGGAAGGCGTCGTATTTGAAATGGTGATGTTCCAGATTGGCGATGGAGTGGCTCATATTCGCCTCTCCCGACCGGAATTCGGCGTCGAATACCGGCGCGCCGTTGCGCAGGATGCGCGACCTGCCGCGAATGTCGGCGGGCAGGTCGCCCACCATCAGCTCCGGCCCGAAGGCGGCGGGGCGCAGCTTGGAATGGGCGAGGAAAAGATAATTGATGCGCTCCGTCACATGGTCGGAAAATTCGTTGGCCAGGCTGAACCCCACGCGATGCGGCGTGCCGTCCGGCCCGATCAGATAAAAGGCGGCGATCTCCGGCTCCTCCCCCCCATCCAGCGCGAAGGCGGGGGAGGTCAGCGGCGCGCCGGGGGCCACGGCCTGAACGCCCGTCCCCTTGTAGAACCATTCAGGCTGGGCCCCGATGCCAGAGGCGGGCTTGCCCCCCTCCATCCCCATGCGGAACATCTTCATGCTGTCCGACAGGCCTTCGGTCGCGTGCATCGCATCGCGCGCGCTGGCCGATCCGGTATGGGTCAGGCCGGTGCCCGTCAGGAACATGCGCGACGGATCGGGATGGCGCAGCGGCACATCCAGCCGGTCCCCGGCCGCCAGTTCCGCCAGATCCACCGCCTCGCCCCCGCCGGGGATCACGGCGGCCAGCGGTTTGCCGGTGGCGATCGCCTGACTGGCCAGATCGAAGATGGTCGCGTTCGGGACAAGCCGGGTCGTCGCGGCGCGGACCACCACGCCGCCGCCCTTCAATTGAGACAGATGCATGATCCTACCCCTGACGGTTCTTGTTGTAGACGTCGAAGATCACGGCGGCCAACAGCACCAGCCCCTTGATCACTTGTTGATAATCGATGCCGATGCCCATGATGGACATGCCGTTGTTCATGACGCCCATGATGAACGCCCCGATCACGGCCCCCACGATCTTGCCCGCACCCCCGGCCATGGAAGCGCCCCCGATGAAGACGGCGGCGATCACGTCCAGTTCGAACCCGACGCCGGCCTTGGGCGTCGCGGTGTTCAGGCGCGCGGCGAAGACCAGACCCGCCAGCGCGGCCAACATCCCCATATTGGCGAATGTCAGGAAGGTCAGCCGTTCGGTGTTGATGCCCGACAGCTTGGCCGCTTTCTCGTTCCCGCCGATGGCATAGATGCGCCGGCCCAGCGTGGTGGATTGCGTCAGGAAGGTGTAGGCCGAGATCAGGACGGCCATCGTGATCAGCACGTTCGGCAGCCCGCGATAGGTGGCCAGCAGCCATGCGATGAACAACAGCGCCAGCACGACCATCGCGTTTTTCGTGGCGAAGACGACCATCGGTTCATCCTCGATCCCGTACTTCATCTGGCGGATGCGGGCCCGGACCGACAGGAACACGATCGCCACGGCGGCCAGCGCCCCAAGGACGAGTGCGGTGACGTTCGGCTTGCCGGGCCCCAGAATGTCCGGGATGAACCCCGTGGACAGCGCCTGAAAGCTGCGCGGGAACGGCCCGACCGACGCACCGGCGAGAAGCCACAGGGTCAGACCGCGAAACACCAGCATCCCCGCCAGCGTGACGATGAAGGACGGGATCTTCCAATAGGCGATCCAATATCCTTGCGCCGCCCCGATGGCCGCCCCCGCGATCAGGCAGGCGGGGATCGCCAGAATGACGGGCCAGTCCCAATGCACCAGCATCACCGCCGACAGCCCGCCGATGAACCCCGCGACCGACCCGACCGACAGGTCGATATGGCCGCAGACGATGACCATCAACATGCCAAGCGCCATGATGACGATATAACTGTTCTGCAGGAACAGGTTCGTCAGGTTCACGGGCCGCATCAGCACGCCGCCGGTGGCGAACTGGAAATACCCCATGATGACGACCAGCGCGACGAGGATGCCGTATTCCCGCATGTTGTTGCGAAGATAGGTCCCGAGGCCCGGTGCCTGCGACGTGTCAGGCGACGCGGTCATTATGCTCTTCCTTCCCCTTGACGATCATCGACATGATGCGTTCCTGCGACGCCTCCTCGCGCCGCAATTCGCCCACGAAGGCGCCTTCGTTCATGACGTAGATCCGGTCGCACAGGCCCAGAAGCTCCGGCATCTCGGACGAGATGACGATGACGCCCCGGCCCTGCGCGGCCAATTCGTTGATGATGGTGTAGATTTCGAATTTCGCGCCCACGTCGATCCCGCGCGTCGGTTCGTCCAGGATCAGCACCTTGGGGTCGGTGAACAGCCATTTGGCCAGAACGACCTTCTGCTGGTTGCCCCCCGACAGGTTCATCACCTGCTGATAGACCCCCGGCGTGCGGATGTGCAGCGAGCGCCGATACTCCTCGGCCACATGCCGTTCCATGCCCCGGTCTAGGACCATGTTGGACGACACTTTCTGCAAGGCCGCAAGCGTGGTGTTGCGCAGGATCGGGTCGTCCATGACAAGGCCCAGTCCCTTGCGGTCCTCGGTGACATAGGCCAGCCCGGCATCGATGGCGCGCCGGACGGTGGACGTGTCCACGGCCGCGCCGTCCATCAGCACGGTGCCGGCGGTCTTGTGGCCGTAGCTTTGGCCGAACACGCTCATCGCCAGTTCCGTCCGGCCCGCGCCCATCAGGCCCGCGATGCCCACGATCTCCCCCGCTTTGACATGCAGGGACACGTCGCGCACCACCATGCGATCGGCATGTTCGGGATGGCGGGCGGACCAACACTCGATCTCCATCAGCGTCTGACCGATGCGGGGGTTCCGGTCGGGAAAGCGGCTGTTCATGTCGCGCCCGACCATCTGGCGGATGATCTGTTCCTCCTCGATCGGGGCGTCCATGGTGGAAACGGTGTTGCCGTCGCGCAGGACCGTCACGCGGTCGGCGACGCGCCGCACCTCGTTCAGCTTGTGCGAGATGATGATGGAGGTGATGCCCTCGGCCTTGAATTCCAGCAGAAGGTCCAGAAGGGTCTGGCTGTCGTTTTCCTGCAAGGACGCGGTGGGTTCGTCAAGGATCAGCAGCTTCACCTGTTTCGACAGGGCCTTGGCGATCTCCACCAACTGCTGCTTGCCCACGCCCAGCTTGCCCACGGCGATGTTGGGCGGTTCGCGCAAGCCCACCTTGCGCAGAAGATCCCCCGACCGCTTGTAGGTTTCGGGCCAGTCGATATGCCCACCCGTCGTGATCTCGTTGCCCAGAAACATGTTCTCGGCGATGGACAAAAGCGGCACCAGCGCCAGCTCCTGATGGATGATGATGATGCCCCGATCCTCGCTGTCGCGGATGCCGCGAAAGGTCATCGGCGCACCTTCGAACAGGATCTCGCCGTCATAGGTGCCGTGGGGATAGACCCCGCTCAGCACTTTCATCAGCGTGGATTTTCCGGCGCCGTTCTCGCCGCAGATGGCGTGGATCTCGCCGGGTTGGACGATCAGGTTCACATCGTCCAGCGCCTTTACGCCGGGGAAGGTCTTGGTGATCCCCCGCATCTCCAGGATGGCTGTCATTGGCTGTCACTCCGCGAATGCGGCGGCCCCGCGCCGGGCAGGGCCGCCCGACGCTTACTTGATCTGGTCTTCGGTGTAATAGCCCGAGCCGATCAGAACCTCTTCGATGTTGGACTTGTCCACCTCGACCGGTTCCAGCAGATAGGAGGGGACGACCTTCACACCGTTGTTGTAGGTTTCGGTGTCGTTGATCTCCGGCTCCGACCCGGACAGGACGGCGTCGACCATGCCCACGGTCACACGGGCCAGTTCGCGGGTGTCCTTGAAGATCGAGGAATACTGCTCGTCCGCCAGGATCGACTTGACCGACTGCACCTCGGCATCCTGCCCCGTCACGATCGGCATCGGCATGTCGCCCGACCCGTAGCCCACACCCTTCAGCGAGGACAGGATGCCGATCGACAACCCGTCATAGGGCGACAGCACGCCGTTCACCTGTTTGTCGGTGTAATTGGCCGACAGGATGTTATCCATCCGCGACTGCGCAACGGCGGGATCCCACCGCAGGGTGCCCACGGTTTCCATCCCCATCTGGCCGGACCCGATCACGATCGAGCCGTCGTCGATCAGCGGTTGCAGGACCGACATCGCGCCGTTGTAGAAGAAGAAGGCGTTGTTGTCGTCGGGGCTGCCGCCGAACAGTTCGACATTCCAGGGCTTGGTGTCGGGGAAACGTTCCTTCATCCCGTCCACCAGGCTGGTCGCCTGCAGCACGCCCACCTGGAAGTTGTCGAAGGTGGCGTAGTAGCTGACATTCTCGGTCCCGTTGATCAGCCGGTCATAGGCGATCACCGGAATGTCGGCGGCGGCGGCGTTTTCCAACGCGTTCGACAAGGTGGTGCCGTCGATGGAGGCGATGACGAGCACGTCCACGCCTTTGACGATCATGTTCTCGATCTGGGACAACTGGTTCGGAATGTCGTCCTCGGCATATTGCAGGTCGGTTTCGTATCCCGCTTCCTGCAACGCCTTGACCATGTTGTTGCCGTCATCGATCCAGCGGGCCGAGGATTTGGTGGGCATGGCGATCCCGACCATTCCCTTGTCCTGCGCCCCGGCCTGCAAGGCAAACAGGGATACGCCCATCGCGGCCACGGCCACGAGCAGCTTGCTCTTCATATGATCCTCCCAAGGTGGCGAAACCCTCCCCGGTTTCACCTTCCGCAATAATGTTGCGCCTTGCGAGGATAACAATCAAATGAGTAAACTGACGTTCTGCATAGCGATTATGGTATCCCATGAACCTGAAGCTGTCCCATCTTCGTCTGATTGCCGCCGTGGCCGAACTGGGGCAGCTTCAGGTTGCGGCGGCGCAGCTGGCGCTGACCCAGCCCGCCGCCTCGCGCATGTTGGCCGATATCGAGCGGATCGTGCGCGCGCCGGTGTTCGAACGCCATCCCAAGGGCATGACCCTGACCCCCGTGGGGCGGGTTCTGGCGCGGCGGGCGCAGGCCATGATCGTCACCATGCACGATCTGGAGGCGGAGGTGGACGAATTGCGGCAAGGCCGCAGCGGCGCGGTTCGGGTTGGGTCGGTCACGGGGCCGGCCGTCGGCTCCATGGTGCCCGCCATCCGGCAGCTGCGCGGGCACGCCCCCGATGCGCAGGTCGCCGTGGACGTGGCCCCCTCAGGCCAGTTGATGCGCGGGTTGATGGCGGGGGATTACGACTTCGTCATCGCGCGCCTGACCCCCGATCTGCGCCAGTCGGATTTTGTCATGCACCCCGCGGGGTCCGAGATCGTGCGGTTTCTGGCGCGTCGCGATCATCCCATGTCCAGCCAGCGGGGCGTGTCGCTTGAGGCGCTCTCACGCTATGAATGGATCATCCAGGAACGCGGCACCCCCGTTCGCCACACGGTGGAGGAGGCGCTGGCCCTGAGCGGTGCGCCCCTGCCCGCGCATGTCATCACCACAAGTTCGCTTCTGGTGATGATGGCGCTCTTGGTGGACAGCAACGCCATCGCCCCCGTTTCGGCCGAAGTCGTGTCGTTGATGACCGGGCCCGGCATGGGGCGGTTCGCGGCGTTGGATGTTGCGGGGGACATGGTCGTCCCCCCCTATTACGTGATCGAGGTGCGGGGACGGCAGATGTCGGCCATCGCCGCCCGCCTGCGCGCCCTGGTTCTGGCGGAACTGCGTGCCGCGGATCGCACGACGCATCACCCCCCGCCGCCCCGTCAGAACGCCGCGCGATAGATGCCCAGGACGTCCTCCACGCTCATGTCCCGGGGGTTGTTGTTCATCAGGCGGCGGATACCGTGCGCATCGGTGGCGAAGCGATCCAGCTGATCCTCGGTCGCGCCATGGGCCGACAGGCGCATCTCCACCCCCAGCCCTTCGCAAAAGGCGCGGGCGGCGGGCAGAAGATCGCCCGTCAGGCCCAGGGCGGCGGCGACCTCGGCCGTCTTGGCCTCGGCCACAGGCTGGTTGAAGGCCAGCACATGCGGGAAGATGATCGCGTTCGCAAGGCCATGCGGCAGATGCAGCAGGGTGCCCAGCGGATAGGCCAGCGCATGGCCCGCCGCCGTGTTCACCGGGCCAAGGCAGATCCCGCCATAGAACGAGGCGAGCATCATGCCCTCCCGCGCCTCGGTATCGGTGCCGTCCTTGACCGCGCGGGCCAGGAACCGGCCCACAAGGTCGATCCCCATGCGGGCAAAGCCGTCGATCACCGGATGGGCGTTGACGTTGGTGAACGCCTCCACGCAATGGGCCATGGCGTCGATGCCGGTGGCGGCCGTCACCGCCGGCGGCACGCTGTAGGTCAGCACCGGATCCAGCACCGCGAGATCGGCGATCAGATGCGGGCTTTCGACCGCGATCTTGGCGCCCGCACCCGGATCGGTGATCAGTGCGCGGATGCCCGCCTCGGACCCCGTGCCTGCGGTGGTGGCCACCTGCACCAGCGCGCAGGCGCGCCCGGCAACCTTGTTCGGCCCGGCCACGTCGGCCAGCGTCTGATCACCGTCCCACAGGGCGGCCACCAGTTTTGCCACATCCATCACCGACCCGCCGCCAAGACCCACGACCAGATCGGGACGGGCCTCGCGCGCCGCCGCCATCGCCGCCTCAAGACAGGCGGTGTCGGGTTCGCCCGGAATGTCGGCAAAGACCGTGACCTGCCCCGAAAGGCCAAGTTGATCGACGAAGCCTTGCGTGTGCGGCGTGGCCAGAACGAATGTTCGCGCGGCGCCGAACACCTCGCCGACCTTGGTCGCGGCATGGGCCCCGATCTCAAGACGTTTGGGCAGATGGATTGTGATGTTCTTCATTGTGCGTTCCCTTTGGCCCAGCCCGGCGCCAGCCGGACGTATTTGATTGCCCGCCGGTGATAGGTGTAGGCGATGTGCAGCGTCCCGTCCGGGGCCTCGAGAAGCCAGGGATAGGACATTTCCTTGTTGCGCCCATCGGTGGAGTTGTTCGAAGTGCAGGTGCCCGGACCATCCTCGATCACCAGCCGATGGGGAAAGCTGCGCCCCCCATCGTCCGACAGACACACCGCCACGGGCGCGCGCGGCACCCCCCAGATCGGCACGCAGCCCCCGGTCGGATCGGCGTCGGGGCGGTCGTCCTCCTCCCCCAGCTCATCATAGAGCGACGCGCGGCGGTCGGCGCTGGTGGCGGCGGAGGAAAGATTGCAGATGACCGCGATCCGCCCGTCCGCCACCCGCGTCGCCGCGATGGAGGAGTTGTTGTTGGGCAGGTCCGTCGCCTGCGGTGCGGTCCACGTCCGCCCGCCATCCCCGCTTTCGCTGCGGAACACGTGATCGGCCTGGCGGCGGCGATAGAAGGCGGTCATCGGCGCACCCGCAACCGGCCCCATATGCACGCAGCCGATGCTGTCCGGGACCGGTTCCAGCGTCCAGTTCTGCCCGCCATCGACCGAGACGCCCATGGCCGCGTCGTCATGGCTGCCGGTCCATTTCTGGCCCGGACGCGGGATGCAGCGGAAAATCGGCAAAAGCCACGCCCCATCCTCGCGCAGCATGACATTGCCGCGCACGAAACAGCCGCGCGGCAGGTCGAGATACCGCCCCTCGCCCGCCACGACGCCCTTGTCGTCGCGGGTCAGCGGGGCCATGCGGATGCGGCATTCGTCCTGATTGCCCGACGGCTGCGAGGTGTGGAACAGCCACATCCGCCCATCAGGCGCATGAAACACGACCGGGTTCTGTTCCGAATGGTCGGGATCGAAGCTGAGCGCGCGCACCGGTCCCCACCGATCGCCGCCTTCGGGAAGAACGCTGCCATGGATGGAAATGTCGGACTTGCCTTCCAGCGTGCCGCCGAACCAGACGCACAAAAGCGCCCCATCCGGCAGCAGGCTGAGAAAGGCCGCGTGATTCTGGATCATCGGTGAGGGCAGGAAGCCCTCGGCCCGCCCGGGGGCCGTGGCGTTGATCTGGCCGGTCATGGCCCCCTCGATTTCGTCCAGACGCATGGAATCCTCCCGTCGTTCCTTGCCGCGAAGGTCGGTCCGTCCGGGCAGGTTGTCAAGTTTGGTTTTTCATTTTCAGACATACTGATAGGATGTGAACATGGTTATACTGTTGTTTTACTTTATTATAACATTGACCTACTCTCGATTTGTCATTCCCTGCACCATCCCTGTTGACAAGATATACCCCTGATTTATGCTTCTCGGACCGGTCTTCGGAGGGGCCGCACAGGGAATGGGAACTTGGCGCGAACCCGCGCCTGTCTTTTTCGGGGAGGTAACGATGATCACGAAGACGCTGGCCCTTGGGGCGGCCTTGGCCGCGACGGGACTGACACCCTTATACGCAGCCGAAGGCGACATCCGCGTCGTGCTGAGCGAGGAACTGGACCTGATGGAGCCGTGCATGGCGACCCGGTCCAATATCGGGCGGGTCATCCTGCAGAATATCAACGAAACCCTGACCGAATACGACACGCGCGGCGGGCAAGGCGTGATCCCCCGCCTGGCGACAAGCTGGGAGCAGATGGACGACGCCACCTGGCGCTTCAACCTGCGACAGGGCGTGACGTTTTCCGACGGCTCCACCTTCGATGCGGCAGATGTGAAACATTCGTTCGACCGCGCGATGAGCGATCAGCTGAGCTGCGAGACGCCCCGCTACTTCGGCGGCATGACGATCAAGGCGACGGTGGTGGACGAGAACACCATCGACTTCACCACCGATCCGGCGCAGCCGATCCTGCCGCTGCTGCTGTCGCTGGTCACCATCGTGCCGGAAGAAACCCCGATGGAATTCACCCGCGAGCCCATCGGCACGGGGCCGTATGAATTGACCGAATGGACGCCGGGACAGCGCATCGTGCTGACGCAACGCGACGGTTACTGGGGCGACGCGCCCGCCGTCACCTCGGCCACCTATCTGTTCCGCAGCGACCCGTCCGTGCGCGCCGCGATGGTCGCCACCGGAGAGGCGGATCTGGCCCCCTCCATCGCCGACATCGACGCCACGAACCCCGACACCGACTTCAGCTATCTGAATTCGGAAACCGTCTATATCCGGCTGGACCATTCGGTCGCGCCGATGAACGACGTGCGGGTGCGCAAGGCGCTGAACATGGCCATCGACCGCGAGGCTTTCATCGGCACCGTGATGGCCGAAGGAACGGAACTGGCCACCGCCCTGGTCCCGCCGACCACGCTCGGCTGGAACCCGGACGTGCAGGTGCCGGAATACGATCCCGAAGGCGCTCGCGCGCTGCTGGAGGAGGCCCGCGCCGATGGTGTGGACGTGGACCAGCAGATCAAGCTGATCGCCCGCACCGGCAACTTCCCCGCCGTGACCGAGGTGGGCGAGGCGTTGCAGCAGATGATGACCGATGCCGGGTTCAACATCGACCTGCAATTCTATGAGGTGGCCGAGCACGAGCAGTTCTACTCCAAGCCCTATCCCACCAATGTCGGCCCCTACATGCTGATGGCGATGCATGACAACGACAAGGGCGACCCCGTCTTCACCATGTTCTTCAAATACGCAAGCGAAGGACGGCAGTCGGGCGTGTCCGATCCGAAGGTGGACGATCTGATCGCCCGCGCCTCGGCCGCGACGGATGACGAACGTGCGGCGCTTTGGTCGGAACTGATCGCTTATCTGCACGACGACATTCAGGCGGATGCCCTGCTTTTCCACACGGTCGGGTTCACACGTGTCGGGTCGCGCCTGGACTTCACCCCCACCATCGCCACGAACTCGCAGCTTCAGCTGTCGCAGATCGGGTTCAAGTAAACGTCGGCCCCGGACGCTCCCCCGTCCGGCCCAACGGAGACACGGATGCTTCATTTCCTTCGCAAACGAGGGCTTGCCAGCCTGATTTCCCTGATCGGGCTGGTCGTTCTCGTCTTCTTTCTGACGCGCCTGACCGGCGATCCGACGGACCTGTTCCTTCCCATCGACGCCAGTCAGGAGATGCGGGACCAGTTCCGTGAGATCAACGGCCTGAACGATCCGCTTATCGTTCAGTTCGGCTATTACATCGGCGATCTGGTGCGGTTCGATTTCGGCGAAAGCCTGCGGCAGGCGCGCCCCGCGATGGACGTGGTGCTGGAAGCCTTTCCGTGGACGTTGCAACTGGCGCTGATCACCATGACGCTGGTGACGGTGTCGGCCATCGTCGTGGGGTCACTGGCCGCGTTCAACGTGGGCGGACCGTTCGACCGGTTTGCGTCCTTCGTATCGTTGATTGGGGCGTCGGCCCCGGATTTCTGGATGGCGATCGTCGGGATCGTGGTGTTCGCGGTCGGCTTCGGCTGGTTGCCGACCTCGGGCACGGGCACGGTCTGGCACTGGGTCCTGCCGGTGGCGGTGCTGTTCATCCGCCCCTTCGGGCTGATCGTGCAGGTGGTGCGGGGGTCGATGATTTCGGCCCTGTCCTCGGCCTATGTGAAGACCGCGCGGGCCAAGGGCGTGAAATCCCGCCCCATCATCTTCGTCCACGCCCTGCGCAACGCGATGCTGCCGGTCATCACCGTGATCGGCGATCAGGCGGCGGCCTTGCTGAACGGCGCCGTGGTGATCGAGACGATCTTCGGCTTTCCCGGTGTGGGCAAGTTGATGATCGACAGCATCATGGCGCGTGACTTCAACGTCGTTCTGGCCGCGATCATGGTTACGGCGCTGGCGATCTTCCTCATGAACATCCTGATCGATCTGGCCTATGCCGCGCTCGATCCGCGCATCCGGCACTGAGGCGAGCATGACCGACACCCCCATCCTTTACGACGAACCGAGCGCCCTGTCCCGCTTCTGGCGGATGCTGTGCGCGGACAAGATGGCGCTGTGTGCCGCCTTCTATCTGATCTTCATCGTGTTCTTCGCCCTTTTCGGGCCGTGGCTGATCGGTGACATCGCCGCCGATCAGGATCTGCGCGGGCGCAACATGCCGCCCTTCGACTGGGATCGCGGGCTGATCTGGGCCTTCGGGTCGGATGCGCTTGGCCGCCCGCTGCTGCCGCGCATCCTTGTGGCGGGGCAGAACACGCTGGCCATCGCCGCCGGCGCGGTGCTGGGATCGGCGATCATCGGCACCACGCTGGGCCTGATCGCAGGCTATTCCGGCAAGATCCTGTCCGAGGTCGTCCTGCGACTGGCGGACATCATCATGTCCTTCCCCTCGCTTCTGATCGCGCTGATCGTCTTGTCGATCCTTGGGCCGTCGGTGACGAACCTGATCATCGTCCTCGCGATCACGCGCATCCCCGTTTATCTGCGGACCACCCGCGCCGAGGTGCTGGAAATCCGCGAGCGGATGTTCGTGCAGGCGGCGCAGGTGATGGGCGCCCCACGACGCCGGGTGCTGTTCCGCCACATCCTGCCGGTCGTGATCCCGACGCTGACCACCGTCGCCACGCTGGATTTCGCCTTCGTGATGCTGGCCGAAAGCGCGCTGTCCTTTCTTGGCATCGGCATCCAGCCGCCGGATGTGACATGGGGCCTCATGATCGCGCAAGGACGCGCCTATCTGACGAATGCGTGGTGGTTGTCTTTCTGGCCGGGGCTGGCGATCATCCTGACCACGCTGTCGCTGACGCTTTTGTCGAACTGGCTGCGCATCGCGCTTGATCCCGTGCAACGCTGGCGGCTTGAGATGAAAGGAGCCGAGAATGGCTGACCATATGCTGGATGTGCGAAACCTGTCTGTGGAATTCCACACCGCTGCCGGCGTCGTGAAGGCCGTGCGCGATGTCAGCTTCCATCTGGACCGGGGCGAAACGCTGGCGATCCTGGGGGAATCGGGGTCGGGGAAATCCGTCTCCGCCTCGGCCATCATGAATCTGATCGACATGCCGCCCGGGCGGATTTCGGGCGGCACGATCACCTTCGACGGGCAGGACGTTCTGTCGATGACCGAGGAGCAGCGCCGCCAGTTGAACGGCAAGCGCATCGCGATGATCTTTCAGGATCCGCTGTCGCATCTGAACCCGGTCTATGCCGTCGGCTGGCAGATCGTGGAGATGATGACCGCCCACGGCACCCCGCGCGACACGGCGGGGGCAGAGGCGCTGCGTCTTGTGACCCGCGTGGGCATTCCCGAACCCGAAGCCTCGTTGAAGAAATACCCGCACGAATTTTCCGGCGGGCAGCGGCAGCGCCTGATGATCGCGATGGCGCTGGCGATGAAGCCGGACCTGCTGATCGCGGATGAGCCGACGACCGCCCTCGACGTGACCGTGCAGGCCGAGGTTCTGTCGCTGCTGAACGAATTGCAGATGGAAACCGGCATGGGGGTGCTGATCATCACCCACGATCTGGGCGTGGTGGCCGAGATTGCCGACCGCGTCGTGGTGATGAACGCGGGCGAGGTGGTGGAGACGGGAACGGCGGCCGAGGTTTATCGCAACCCCGCCCACCCCTATACGAAAAAGCTGATCGGTGCGGCCCCCGGCAAGGGCGCGATGCATGAGCCGTTGCCCGAGAGCGAACCGGTTCTGTCGGTGCGCAATGTCAAGAAGAACTACGGCGCCTATCAGGCGCTGAAGGGGATCAACTTCGATCTGATGCAGGGGGAGACGCTGGCCGTCGTGGGCGAATCCGGGTCGGGCAAATCGACCTTGGCGCGGGTTCTGCTGCGTCTGGACGAACCCGATGGCGGCAAGGCGGTGTGGAAAGGCAAGGATCTGTTCACCCTGCCCCCCGCCGAGCTGTTCAAGCTGCGTCGCGATCTGCAAATGGTATTCCAGGACCCGACGCAGTCGCTGAACCCGCGGATGACGGTCTATCAACTGATCTCCGAGGCGTGGGTGATCCATCCCGAAATCCTGCCGAAGAAGGAATGGAAGACCCGGGTCGCCCAATTGCTGGAACAGGTCGGCCTGAAGCCCGAAATGGCGCAGCGGTATCCGCACCAGTTCTCGGGCGGGCAACGCCAGCGGATCGCCATCGCCCGCGCGCTGGCGCTGGAGCCGAAGCTGATCATCTGCGACGAGGCGGTGTCCGCGCTCGACGTGTCGGTGCAGGCGCAGGTGATCGACCTTCTGGACGATCTGCGCAAGACGATGGGCATCGCCTTCATCTTCATCGCCCACGATCTGCCGGTGGTGCGCGATTTTGCCGACAATGTCATGGTGATGCAGGCGGGCCGCGTCGTCGAACTCGGCCCCGTGCACGAGATTTTCGAACGCCCCCGCGAACCCTACACGCAGGCCCTGCTGGCCGCAGGCCTTGATCCCGACCCCGAGGTGCAGGCAGAACGCCGCCGCGCCCGCCTTGCCCTTCAGACCTGAGGAATTTCGATGACCAAAGAGGCTTACGTCGCCCTCGTCACCTGTTTCAACGAGGATGAGACGATCAACTTCGACGCCACCCGCGCGCAGGTGCGCCGTCAGGTGCGGGCGGGCAACAACATCATGTGCGCGGGCACCAACGGCGATTTCACCGCCCTGACCTTCGACGAGAAGGTGGCCCTGACCGAAGCGGTGGTGGACGAGGTGGCGGGCCGCGCCAAGGTGATCGTCAACGCCGGGATGCCCGCCACGTTCGAGACGATCAAGCTGGCGCGCGAATTCGACCGGATCGGGGTGGATGGCATCGCCGTCATCACGCCGTTCTTCATCGCCTGCACGCAGGACGGGATGGTGCGCCACTTCACCGCCGTGGCCGAGGCGGTGTCCACGCCCGTCTATCTTTACGATATTCCGGCGCGCACGCAGAACCATATCGAGCCGGCGACGGCCAAGGCGCTGGCCGATCATCCCAACATCGCCGGCATCAAGGATTCCGGCGGGGCGCAGGACACGCTTGAGGCGTATTTGAAGGTGGGTCAGGAGAAGCCGGGCTTCGCCGTTTATTCCGGGCCCGATCATCTGGTGCACTGGTCGCTGATGAACGGGGCAGCGGGCTGCATTTCCGGTCTGGGCAACGTCATGCCGGATGTCCTGGCTGCCCTGCTGCGCGCCCACAACGCGGGCGATCATGCCGAGGCGGAACGTCAGCAACAGATCTTCGGCAATTTCCGCAAGGATCTGTATGGCTTGGGCTATCCCCCCGCCTTGGTGAAGCGCGCCCTCTATCTGATGGACACGTCCGTGGGGGCCAGCCGTCAGCCCGCGCTGCTGCCCGAGGCGGATCAGGACCGCAAGATCGCAGAGATACTCAAGACCTACGATCTGTTGTGACGTGACAGGGGTCCGGCGGGGCGCCCGCCCCGCCCGCATCCCGCACCCGGAGGTTTTCGCGTGACCCGTTCCGCCAAGACGCTGCACAGACGCGATCCGTTCACCGCCGCAGGGCTTGTCTTCGCGGCGGATCGGGGGGCGGCCGCCGCATGACCGCCCGGATGTTATACCGCGAGGGTCACTTCGCCGATGCCTTCCACCCCGGCCATCAGGCGTTGGCCGGATTTGACGACCATCGGACCGATCCGCGCGCCCGTGATGACGTATTGCCCCGCCATCAGCCCCAGCCCGCGCCGCGACGCGTGGTTGGCCAGCCAGATGAGCGAATTGATCGTCTGCTCTTGCGTGGCGTTGCCCTTGGCCTCAGCGATCGGTTCCGCCCCCGTCAGGGTGACGTTCAACGTGGTGAAATCCAGATCGCGCCACGCGTCGGTGCCCGATCCGATCACCACGCCCGCGCTGCTGGACTTGTCGGCCAAGGCGGACAGCGGCGCCGCCTCCTTGCGCACGGCAAAGCGCGATTCCACGATCTCGATCGCGGCATGGGCCTTGCCAAGCGCCTCGATCACTTCCTCGCGGGTGTAATCAGCCTCGCGCGGGGGAAGGTCGGACACCAGTGCGATGGCGATCTCCACCTCGATCTCCGGTTCGCGGATGTGGGACGGCAGGGTGCTTTCAATCATCATGTCGCGCGTCAGGGGCGCGGTTTGAAGCGGTTCCGGGCTGCGGATGGCCGCCACCTTCCACGCCGCCACCCGCTGTCCGGCCAGAACCGCATCCTGCACGGCATAGGCGGCCGCCTCGTCCGTCGGGGCCACGCCTTCGGGCAGATGCGCCAGTTTCGACCCGTGTTCGGCATCGCGCAGCAGACGGGCGGCGGTCTGGGTGGGGGTTTCATGTGTCATCGTCAGTCCTCCTCGGATAGACCGCAGGAAACAGCCATGTCCCCACGGATGCAATGTCTTTTCACCCTTTCAGCCAATGGATGCCCGACGTGACCCTTCGCCTTGCCATCATCGCCGACGATCTGACGGGCGCGCTGGACGCCGCCGCCCCCTTTGCCGGGCGCGGCCTGTCCGTTCAGGTGGCGCTTTCGTCCGCCGATCTGCCTGAGGCGCTGGCGGCGGGCACCGATGTCGTGACCGTCAGCACCCGATCCCGCGAGGTGACCGAAGCCGAAGCCTGCGCCATGGTGGCCGAGGCGGTGGCCGCCCTGCCCCCCGGCCTGCCTGTGTTCAAGAAGATCGATTCCCGCATGAAGGGGCATATCGCGGCGGAACTGGCGCTGTTTCCCGAAGGACCGACGCTGGTTGCCCCCGCCATTCCCGATTTCGACCGCAGGGTGGAAGACGGCTGCGTCACCGGTTTCGGGGTCGAGACCCCCATTGCCATCGCGCCGTTGCTGGGCCGCCCCGCCAGCATCCCCGACATCCGGTCCGAGGCCGACATGCGTCGGGCGATTGACGCGGCGCCGGATGCGCTGCTGGTGGGCGCGCGGGGTCTGGCCGAAGCGCTTGCCTGCCGGATGACGGGGCGGGATGCGGCCATGGCCCCGCCTTTGACCGGCCCGCGCGGCACGCTGGTTATCGGGTCGCGCGATCCGATCACCCTGGCGCAAGTGGCGGCGCTGGACGTGCCGCGCGTGTCCGCGCCCAACGGCGTCGTGCCCCCCCTGCCACCGCAGGATCTGCTGGTGATCCAAGCGACGCAAGGAGACCATGAGGCGACCGGCCTTGAGGTGGCCGCGAACCTTGCCCAAGGGCTGCGCGACCATCCGGCCCCCGACACCTTGTTCCTGACCGGCGGGGCGACGGCGGAGGCGATCCTGACCGGATACGGCATCCGCACCATGCGGCTTTTGGGGGAATGCCTTCCCGGATTGCCGGTGGCGCAGGCGGGCGGCATGATCATCGTCGCGAAATCGGGCGGGTTCGGCACGCCCGACACATTGGCGCAGGTGGTGGCCAAGATCAGGACAGGGGGATAACGATGGTCCAGACTTCCGTGACGGGGCGCAAAAGCCTGGGCGAGATCGTGTTCGAGCGGATGCAGCGGGCGATCAAGTCCGGCTCCTATCAGCCCGACGAACGTCTGCCGACCGAACACGATCTGGCGGCGGAGTTCGAGGTGTCGCGCCCCATCGTGCGCGAGGCGTTGCAGCGGCTGCGCGATCAGGGCCTGATCTACTCCCGCCGGGGCGCGGGCAGTTTCGTCCGCTCCATCGGCATGAAGCAGCCCTTGGGGTTCGGGCAGCTGCAAAATGCCGCCGATCTTCTGAACTGCTATGAATTCCGCATCACGATCGAGCCGGAGGCGGCAGCGCTGGCGGCCGCGCGCCACCGTCCCGACACGCTGGCCCCCATCGCCACCGCCCTGACCCTGATGCGGGATGCCACCGATCGCCATGCGCACCGCGTGGATGCGGATTTCGAGTTCCACCATGCGATCGCCGAAGCCGCCGAGAACCCCTATTTCGCCACGGCCATGATCGCCCTGAAGGATCACATCGCGGTGGGCATGCGGTTTCACGGCGCGTCGGTGAAGCGTGATGAAAACGGGCTGTCTTACGTGTTCGCCGAACACAAAAGCATTCACGACGCCATCGAAGGGCGCGATGCCGACGCCGCGCGCCGCCTCATGCGCGAGCACCTTCTGGGCTCGCGCGCGCGGGTGTTCGATCAACCCGCGGCCGGCTGACGGATCACCCGAGGGCCTGCAGCAGCGCCTGCGAGGGCACGCCGGTGGCGGGCTGGCCGATATTGGCCTGGAACGCGCGGATCGCGGCCTTGCTCTTGTTGCCCAACACACCGTCCGCACCGCCGGTATCGAACCCGCGCGCGGTCAGGCGCTGTTGCAGGCGCACGCGGTCGGCCTTGGTCAGACCGTTCGCGTCCGGCGGGAAGGTTCCACGCAGCGGCCCGCCCCCGCCGATCCGATCGGCCAGATGCCCCACCCCGATCGCATAGGAATCCGAGTTGTTGTAGCGTTTGATCGCGCGGAAATTGCCCGTGACGGCGAAACGCGGCCCGCCCGCCTGCGGCTGGATCACGGTGCCCCCCGGTGCGGCGCCCGTCACCTCGGCCCCCCAGCGGGTGCCGCGCGTCCATCCGCTGCGCGCCAGATAGGCGGCGGTGGAGGCCAGCGAATCCGTGGGGTCGTCGGACCAGATGTCCCGCCGCCCGTCCCCGTTGTAATCCACGGCATAGGCGAGATAGGAGGTCGGGATGAATTGCGTGTGGCCCATGGCCCCCGCCCAACTGCCCGTCATGCCCTGCGCCGACACGTCGCCGTTCTGCAGCACGCGCAGCGCCGCGATCAGTTGGCTTTCGAAGAATTGGCCGCGACGCCCATCATACGCAAGGGTGGAGGTGGCGGAGATCACCGGGATATCGCCCCGACGTTCGCCATAGAAGCTTTCAAGACCCCAGACCGCCGTGATGATCGTCGCATCCACGCCATACCGCGCCTCCAGCGCGGACAAGAGCGCGCGGTGGCGGGCATACGCGGCGCGCCCCTTGGCCACGCGTTCGTCCGAGACGGCGATGGAAAGATAATCCTCCAGCGAGCGGGCGGATTCGGGCTGACTGCGGTCGCGGGTGATGACGCCGGGAAGGAACCCCGCCTGACGGAAGGCCGCATCGAAGGTGGATTGTGAAATCCCGCGCGCGACGGCGCGGGGACGGAAGGCGGCGACCCAGGCGTCATACCCGGCATCCGGCACCGGGCGCAGATCGTCCGGGATGGAGGCCGGCCCGCTGGACACCGTGCCGCCGCGCGCGCAGGCGGCCAGCCCCAACGCGCCGATGCCGAGGGTGAAACTCCGCCGATGAATGATCATGATCCTGCCCCTTTGTTATGTTATGGTCGAGTGTAGATCACCCGCGCGGGCGGGCAATCGTGCAAACGGTCGCGGTGGCGTCAACAGACCCCGGCCCAGAACACCGCCGAAAACGTCAGGCCCGTGGAGGCCAGCGCCGCGATGCCGCAGATCACCGCCGCAAATTGCAAGGTGGATGACTGGCCCCGCAGCGCCCACCACAATGGCACCGCGCCCGCAGCCAGGGCCACGAC
Organism: Falsirhodobacter halotolerans; assembly: GCF_022899245.1. Lineage (NCBI taxonomy): Bacteria > Pseudomonadati > Pseudomonadota > Alphaproteobacteria > Rhodobacterales > Paracoccaceae > Falsirhodobacter > Falsirhodobacter halotolerans. The sequence goes on along the minus strand of NZ_JALJAZ010000003.1, from coordinate 1,660 downwards.
GATCCCCGCGATCAGGATCGTCCGCAAGGTGCCGGGGGCCACACCCATCGCGCATCCCGTCGCCTGCACGGCATAGATGCCGAGAAACGCGACCGACCAGATGACGAACCCTGCAAGAAGACGTGCGACCTCCCTCATGCCGCACCTGCTGCAAGCAGCCGCAGGGCGAAGGGAAAGCCAACCGCGACCAAGGTGATCAGCGCGGTATAGCGTTGCCACAGGTCGGACAGACGGCGGTCGGCCGCGACCCGCCCGCGCGTGGCGGCGGCGATGACCGCGCCCACGACCGCGTGCACCGCCGCATAGATCCCGATCACCCCCAGCGAGGCGGCGGCCGCATGTTCGGTCATGCCGGAAAGGCGCGTCACGGCCCAGGCCAGACCCGCGACCAGCACGACCTGCGCCAGAACCGCCGCCCATCCCCGGGGCATCAAGGCCAGCAGAACCGCCGCCGCTGCCGGAACCGCGACGATCCAGCCCGCGCCCGGCCATGTTTCGGGCGGCCAGCCGGGGGCGCTTATGGCCAGAAACCCCGCGCCGAACAGAAGCGAGGTGAAGGCCGTCGCATCCGCCGTCAGGATGAACCGCATGGCCCACAGCGACGGGGGCGATCCGCTGGCACGGTGGTTCGGAAGGGTCAGGCCCGGCGCCGCCTCAACCCGCGCGGCGGGGGCCGAGGCGCGCATCCACAGAAGGAACATCCCCACCACGCCCGCGGCAAAGACCGGCGCAAGGATATAGACCTTCAGGATCAGGGACAGAAAGACCCCGCCCGTCAGCACCGCCGTGACCAGCGGCAGATATGTGGCCGTCGGCAGCACGATCACCTGCATCGGCGCGCCGGTCATCGGATCGACCCCCATCGTTTCCTGATCCGCGTTCGGCGTCGCCAGATATCCCTGCCCCGCCGCCAGACGGGGGCCCAAGGTGCGAACATCGATCTGGTCGGCCCGCCCGTCCACATGCGGAATGGCCGCAAAGCCATAGGACGCGGGCGGCGTCGGCATCGCCCATTCCAGCGTGCCCGCCCCCCAGGGATCCCGCCGGAACCGGCGACCGAAGAAGATCATCATGATGAGGTCGATCGCCAGCAGCGCGAATCCGATCGTCATCACGAAACTGCCCATGGAGGAGATGAAGTTCAGCACCTCCCACAAGGGATCAGTATAGGAGTGGATGCGCCGCGTCATGCCCAGCAGACCCGTCAGGTGCATCCCGAGGAACGTCACGTTGAAGCCCGCGAAGATCGTCCAGAACGCGGCGTGGGACATATGCTGGACCGGCTGGCGGCCTGTGATGTGGGGCAGCCAGTAATAGGCGGCGGCCATCATCGGAAACACGAACCCGCCCATCAGCACGTAATGCAGGTGGGCGACCACGAAATGCGTGTCATGCGCCTGCAAGTCGAACGGCACCATCGCCAGCATCACCCCCGACAACCCGCCGCAGATGAAGACGAAGAAGAACCCCCCCACATGCAGCATGGGGATGGAAAAGCGCGGGCGCCCCTTGGCCATGGTCGCAAGCCAGGTGAAAATCTGGACCGAGGTGGGCAGGGCCACCAGGGCGCTGGCGATCGAAAAGAACGACAGCGACAGGTGGGGAATGCCCGTCGCATACATGTGGTGCACCCACAGGCCGAAAGACAGAAACCCCATGG